>JBHIBD010000013.1:0-39181 GCA_046758865.1 Candidatus Brocadiales bacterium
ACCACTGCAAGGAGTGCCAGCCCCACTGCGAGTCCTGTGGTGGGGTCTCCAAGCGACTGATATACCTTGGCATAGGCCACACCTCCCAATACGACCCCCAGGGTCGTCCCGATCCATAGCTCCCGACGCAGTATCTTCCACCACTCTCCGAGGCCTACCTCACCTATGGCCAGGGCACGGATTACCAATGTCGAGGACTGGGCGCCTGTATTGCCGCCCGAGCTGGTGAGCATGGGGATAAAAAAGGCGAGGGCCACGAGGGATGTCAGGGAACTGGTATAACTCTCTATCAGGTCGCTGGTAAATGTCTCGGCGAGTATAAGTATGATGAGCCACATGGCACGCTTTCTTACCACCTTCAGGAAGTCGGCCTTGAAATATTCTTCCTCTGGCAGGCGTACAGCGGCCATCTTTTCCATATCTTCAGTGGCCTCTTCTTCAAAGATGTCTATCACGTCATCAACGGTGACTATGCCCACCAATCGACCTTCCTGGTCGACCACGGGCACGGCCAGTAGGTCGTACTTTTGTATTATCTTGGCCGCCACTTCCTGGTCATCGGTGGTCTTTACGTGGAAGACAATGGTTTTCATCATGTTGCCTATTTTCTTGGAGGGTGGTGCAAGTATTATATCCCTGAGGGAGAGTACGCCTATGAGCTTTCTGGTCTTATCTATGACGTAGCAGATGTATATGGTTTCCTTATCGAGGCCTGTTTCCCTTACCTGCTCGATGGCCTGAGCGGCAGTCATGTCTGCCCTGAGGTCTACATAATCGGTTGTGATGAGCCTGCCAGCAGAGTTGTCAGGGTAGTTGAGTATAAGGTTGGTGATTTCCTTTTCGTCGTGGGGCAGTAGCGCCAGCAGTCTCTTGACCACGTCGGCTGGGAGCTCCTCCAGGAACTGGGCCCTGTCGTCTGAGTCCATTTCCAGGAGAATCTCTTTGGTCTTCTGCTCTGTAAATAGCTTTAAGAGTTCCTCCTGTTCCTCTGGCTCGAAGAGGGAGAATACCCAGGCGAGCTTTGCCTTGTCCAACACCCTGAATGCCAGTACCCTATCGGCGGAGGGCAGGTCTCTGAGGATATCTACAATGTCGGCGGGGTGCAACCTGCGGAGGAATTCACCCAGCTCTTTCAGCGCCCTCTGTTCAATAAGTTCCGTAATCTCCGGGATGAATATCTTATGCCACTGCATCTTGCCTCCTTTCTAGGTGAAGATATGCTGCGATTTTAGGGTATATTATAAAAGAAAAAGAAAAGACTGCACTGACTCGCTAAGGTGAGCGTTAATGGGAGGATTAGTCTCTTGGAGCTAGAATCCTACATTCTTTCTACGCCCAGGAATTTTGCTATTTCCACGAAGACCTTCCCCACGGTGTGGCGCTCCATGACGATGGCCTTGTAATCACATACCTCATCACAGCAGAAGCACCCGATGCATTTCTCTTTATCTACGGAGGCGGCACCATCGGTTCCAGTCGAGGTTATGGCCTGAACGGGGCAGTTCTTGATACAGGCATAGCACTTTGTGCAGTTGGGCTCATAAACAGTAGAATACGACTCACAGGAAACATCCATCATCTTTGCAAAGAGGAATCCCGGTAAGAACTTGTAGGCAAAGTCCTTAGCGACGTTAGCAGGTTTTTTGAAATCGGGTATAGAAACGTCACTCAGCCGCTCACCTTCTATATTGATTTTGTTCAGGTCAGCAGTCCCCAGCCCTCTATCCTGTGCGTATAAAATGGTGGGTATGCTGAGAGGGTCGTATCCAATGATGCTTGAGGCCACAGCGTCTAGGGCTACCCCGTTGGTGCTGGCTATGATGAGGCCGACCTTTCTCGGGTCGCCTGCATTGGGCCCATTACCCTCCATGCCCACAATGGCATCCATCAGGGTGAGGTGGGGTTTGACCTCCTCGTAGATGTCTATCAATGCATGGGCAAAGTTGCTTGGTTTGGGCGCCTGGACATGGACATTCTTCTTTCCTTTAGCAGGTATGACACCAAGGGTATTCTTTAACGCCCCAGTGTACTTTGTGAGCCCATGGGTTTTTAGCTTTGGGACGGAGACTACCAGGTCTACATCCTTTATCGTCCTTGCCATGCGGAAGGCTGGAAGAGTTGCGCCGTTACTTTTCTTGACCTCAATGTGTTTATCCTGGTCGAAATTGACCCACTTGGCGCCTGTATCCTGAGTAATCTCGTCAAGTCTTGTTAGCTTGAAGGCCTTGTTGGTGGAGCCGCTTCTAAGGCTGCCACAGGAGTCGCCGATGTAGACCTCGGCACCGACATCCTTTTGAAAGAAGTCAACCAGCGCCCTTACTACTGCGGGATGTGTGTTTACTGCGTGCTCAGGCCCCAGAGAAGAAGAAAGGAGGTTCAATTTGAGTAGCACCTTCTTCTTCTGGCCTACCAACTTGTGGATGCCGTCTACCTGCTCTAGGGCATCCTTTACAGCCGTGTAGACCTGGGGTACCTTGTAATCACGGCAGCGGACTATGGATACGGCTGGTGCTGTGGGCATAGTGTTTTCTCTATCTATTATTTATTAATGCAAAAATTATACTGCTCAGTTTGCTAAAAGGCAAGGGAAAGTCGGCTAGACTTTGTCGTCGTCGTGATAGAGGTCTGGAAAACTGTTCATCTCTTCGGCCTTTTGCATATCTATTTCGTAGCTTTCCCGTTCTGTAAGATTTTTACCAAAGAGGAAGTTTCTTAACCTCTGCAGAGGCCTCCAGAAGTACGCTATCATGAGGTATGTCAGGGGGTGGTTTCTAATGAAGGTCTTGGTGGCCAACATATTATCGGCATAAAGCTTGTTGTATTTCCATCGCAGGAATTGTATCTCGTCGGGAGAAAGATAGTTGGTCCTGACATTGGCCCAGAAGGTATTGTATCTCCTGTAGTTCTCCTTATTGGTAACGAGACCCATTTGAAGCATCTCACCCCTTATAGGGGTTCTGGGGTAGGGTGTAAGTATCTGGTCTGCGTAAAAATCTGCATCCAGTTCCTTGAGGAAGCGGTAGTTGCTGGCAAAAGCTTCTTCTTTATCTTCGGGATTACCCAGGATGATACCGCCAGTTACCAGCATATTGTTCTCGTGCAGCTTTTTTACTGCAATTCGCGTACTATTGATTATATTGCCCTTCTTGAGCCTTCGGAGATTTTCCTCTGCGACATTTTCTATCCCCAGGAAGACTATCTTGAACCCGGCCCGTGCCATCTTCTCGGCGAGCGTGTCTGAGGAGGCTATGCCTGAGCTTGAGGCCTGTACTATGTAACTTATATCGTTGTGACCTGCAGCCACTATTGCGTCACACAGGTCCTCAAATCTCTTGATGTTAAGGCAGATATTGTCATCTGAGAAGATGATGTAACCGGTACCCAGCTTCTTGCAGTTTCCGATATCTTCTATGACCCGTGGTATGCTGTAGGCCCTGAAACTTTTCCCGTACATCTTCTCCATACAGCAGAAATTGCAGGGCATAGTGCAGCCCCGGGACGTTTCTACTATGTCGAGTATGTAGCCGTTAAAATTGTTACCTCTCCAGAGCCTCTTTGTCCTGTCCGGAAGTTTCAGTTTCTCCAGGTCCTCTACTGGCCTATGAGGATTGTGGGTGAACGTATCGCTGTTACGGTAAGAGAGCCCCATTACGGTGTCGAGGCCCCGTTTACCCTGCAGTGCATCCAGTAGCTCTGCAAAGGAAGACTCTCCTTCACCTCTTATAATGTAGTCAAATGGTTTGCTATCATCGCTTGCACATATCTCGTCGTAAAGCAGGGTAGGGTGGTAGCCGCCCAACACGGTCACGATCTCTTTTTTGATACTTTTAGCCAGGGCTGCTATCCTCTGTGCTGTGGCGAATTGGAAGCTCATGGCGCTGGTGCCCACCACATCGGGTTTATAGTCGTTTATTAATTCTGTTAAGGTTCGCTTTACGTTTTCTCTATTTAGGATTAGGTCACCGACGCGGACGTCGTGGCCCTCGAGGTTGCCGACCAGGGATGCCATGGCCAGGTTGGGGGGTCTCCAGCGCTTCAGGTTAAAGAGCGGTGTGCAGTCGGGCATTGACAGTAAGAGTACCTTCATCCTAGTTTACCGATGTATTTAGTTCGGGAAAAGTGTTTAGGCCGTCAAACCAGCGTATTTGGTCCTCAAATATCTCTCGTTCTGTTTTGCGAAGGGCTCTCAACGTGTCCTTCGTTCCATAATATGGCCTGAGCACAAAGACCCTCAGCAGGTTTACCAGAGGGAACCTGTACTTGAATGCAGGTGTGGTTTTGTAAAAGGTGGAGTATTTGCGTCTGTATTTCCATTTTAGAAACTGTAGCTCATCGGAGCTGAGGTATCTGGTACGGACGTTGGCCCAGAAGCCGTTGTACTTGCGATAGTCATAGGGGTTGGTGACCAAGTTCTCCTTTAACAAATCCTCCCTCATGCCGGTCTTGGGGTACGGGGTTATTATCTGGTCGCTGAAGAAGTCAATGTCGTTTTTATCAAAGAACTCATAGTTCTGAGCAATGTCTTCCTCCCTGTCCTCGGCGTGCCCTATAATCATGCCGCCTATAATCAGGATGTTGTACCTGTGTAGGTACTCAATTGCTCGTTTGGTCTTGTCTATTATGTTACCCTTTTTCATTGTCTTTAGGTTGCGCTCTGAGACATTTTCTATACCCAGGAAGACCAGCTCAAAGCCGGCCTGGGCCATTTTTTCTATAAGCCTCTCAGAGGATGACATTCCAGCGCTGCTTGCCTGTACTACGTAGGAGATGTCATTGTGCCCGGCGCGGATGACTGCGTCGCACAGTTCTTCGAGTCTTTTTAGGTTTAGGCATATGTTATCGTCTGCAATGGCCAGGTATCTTGCCCCTTGTTTCTTTGCGTTAGCTATGTCCTCGATGACTCGCTCTATGGCATACGTCCTGAAGCTTCTGCCGTACATGCGGTTCATGCTGCAGAAGTTACAGGGCATGGTACAACCGCGTGAGGTCTCGATAATGTCCAGTTGCCTTGTGCTGAAGGTGTAGCCTTTCCATATCCTGTTGGTTCTATTGGGAGTGGCTATCTTCGAGAGGTCTTCCAGGGGTCTTGGGGGATTGTGGACAAATGTGCCCATATGGCGGAAGGACAGGCCCTTGACGTCCTCGTAGCGTGCCTTACCCTCTATTGCCTGAAGGAGTTCGCCGAAGCTTAGGTCGCTTTCGCCACGCAGGATAAAATCGAATGATTCGGCCTCACCCGTGTCCGCAAGTTCTTTATACATAAGGGTGGCATGATAACCCCCCAGAACAGTCTTGATGTCCTTGTTCAGGTGCTTGATAAAGGCGGCAATGCGCCTGGCGGTGGCGAATTGGAAGCTCATTGCGCTGAGGCCAACTACATCGGGCTTGTAGTCATTAAGTTGGCCCTTTATGGCCTCTTTTAGCCTATTCCTTACCAGGATAAGGTCGGCCATGTAGACCTCATGGCCTTTGGTGTTACCGGTGATGGAAGAGAGTGCCAGATTAGGCGCCTGCCACGACCGCAGCTCGGGCACCATGTCTGGCATGGAGAAGAGCAGTATCCTCACGCATTATTCCTCTTATTATTATTAATTACTGTCGAGGCTAGGATTTTACTACCTTTTTAGACCTTGTCAAGGAAGGTTGTCTGCCTATAGAGGTTCAATCACCTCTACCCCCTCTGGTACATCAAACTGGAAGATGTCGTCGTCCAGGGATACATTTATCTCTATCTCCCAGAGTTCAATACGGTTTATTACCTCGCCCTCGCTTTCGTAAAGTTCCATCCGCACGGGCAGCCAGATGCTGTCGTCTATCCACAATCGTATCTCATTATATTGTGGTGTTTGGGTGACAGAAGGCTTTGGAATCAACTTCAGTATATATATCCCTTCGTTTTTTCCTTCCGATTCCTCTGCCTCAGCGTCGGGAATCATCTCTATAAAGTAATTTTCCTTGGCCTTTTCTACAGAACCCTCGTAGCCGAACTCGAAGAAGCTGAGCTCCGTTGTGTCACCCTCGGCAAGCTGGTATTTCTCAACCTGCCTTTCCTTGGGCTTATAGACCCAGAAAAATTTTCCGTCGGAGATGTCTACCTCGTCCCTCGGTGGGTTAAACTTAAGTTGTAGTTTCTTGGGTTTTTTGTATCTTAATGTCCCCTCAGCCACTTCCTCCTCGTCTAGTAGGAAGATGGTCCTGGTGTAGGTGATCTGTGCCTGTATGGTCTCAAACTTCAGGCTTGCTGCATCCACCTCGTCCAGAACTGTCTCCAGGTCCAGCGTCTCGCCGGCACGGAGGGAGGGGCTATTTGTGCTGAAAGATGCCGTTAATGTTATGACAAGTATGATAAACAGTGCCTTGGGCATATTGTGTTTTTATTTCTCTTTGTTTGTGATATCTATGAGTTCCGATAACTTATCCAAACAGTGGTCGGCGCTCTGCTCTACTACACCCGGTTTGCGACCCTCGCACAATAGGGCGGCCCTTGCCCCCGCCGCCTTGCCGGCAAATATGTCAAAGTGGACGTCACCCACTACCAAAAGGTCTTTGGGGTTTATACCCAACTTTTGGCTGATGAGTTTCACGGGATAAGGTGACGGCTTTGGTGGCGCATCTTCACGGGTTACAACCGCATCGAAATGGAGCTTGTGCCTCTTCAGGAGGATTTCTACAGAGCGTCGGGAGTTACGCGTCAGGAGGGCCGTTTTTATCCCTCTCTTTTTCAAGTGCTCTAGTACCTCTACTACGCCTTCATTGAGTCTGGATGTCTCTGCGGCACGGGCCTCGTATTTCTCAAGTATCTTGAGGACCTCCGTTCGCCTCGGCTCATCTACTTCTTCAGATAGATACTCCAGTATCGGCTCGTTACAAGGTATTCCTATCTCCTTGTTTACGGCCACAAGGTCTACATTGGCGTGTGTGATGGTGCCGTCCATGTCAAAGATTATCCCCTTTATTGCCAAGCTATTCTTCCTCGTTGTGGTGGAAAGTCGTAGACATGATATCAGATGAGTGGGATTTTTCAAGGGATGCTTCTTCCTGGCGGTGGTTGACACCCTTGGGGGCGGGTGATACCATGTCTCTCTAAGCTTACAGGGCTTAATCCGTTATCATCTGATTAAGAGGTGCTTTTTCTTCGATATGGCCACCCGATTTGCCGTCATTGGTGGTAGCAAGGCCTATGAACTCTTGGCCAAGGGGGCCATCCAGGGCACCAGGCTGGGCGAACGCAAGACCCCCTTCGGCAACTCCCAAGCCGTTTATCTCTTGAAGGCCGGCTCTGCGGAATTTCTCTTCCTCTCCCGCCACGGCGAGAAAGGGTACGAGGTCTCGGCCCCTTATGTAGACTATAGGGCGAATATTTATGCCCTGAAGGACATGGGTATCGGGAAGATAGTCGCTTGGTCAGGTCCTGGGGCCATCAGCAGGGATTTTTCCGTAGGGGATTTTGTTGCAGTGGACGATATAGTAGATGAGACAAGGGGAAGGTCTGTCACGTTCTTTGAGGGAGGGGGGATTGGGTTTATAAGACAAAACCCGGTATTCTGCCCCGGTCTCAGGCGGTCACTAATAGATGTCTTGGGCAGACTGGGCCTTGTGTTCAAAGACCGTGGTACCTATGTCTGCACCCAGGGTCCGAGGTTGGAGACGCCGGCAGAGATTCGGAAGTTTGCCTCCTATGGGGGTGAGCTGGTGGGGATGACCCTTGTGCCAGAGGTGTTTTTGGCCAGGGAGCTGGAGATGTGCTACGCAGCGCTGTGCTACGTGTCAAATTATGCCGAAGGCATAACAGACAGACCCTTCCGTGCTGGGGAGCTCTTCGAGGGCCTATCCACAGATGATGAGAGGAGACGAGTGTCCCAGGCTATGGCTGAGTTTCCTAAAATCATTGCGGAGTTGGCCGTGCAGGTGGAGGAGATAAAAGACCCTTGCCCCTGTCCGTACTCGATGCAGCGTTATAAAGTAGATGGGAAGATAGGAGAGGATTGGCGGAGTTGGATAAAGGCTTAGAAGTCGTTGCCCTCAAGGCCAGCTACGTAGTGGCCTCCCCTGGAGAGCTGATAGAAGGGGGGCGGGTAGTGGTGCAGGGGACCAAGATAATAGACGTAGGGCCCCCCAAAACCTGTAGTGCCAGCGGAGAGGAGATTGATTTTGGGACGGCAGCGATAATCCCTGGGCTCATCAATGCCCACACCCACCTGGAACTTACCGACCTCAAGGGTAAGATACCACCACCCAAGAGCTTTACCCACTGGCTGAGGCACATAGTGGCCTATCGCAGGGAGGAGCCTGATAGGGACCTTTCTACTGCAGTAGAGAGGGGCGTGCAGTTGAGCCTCGAGGCCGGTACCACCACGGTAGGTGATATATCTACTTCAAACGATTCATTTAGGACACTTCCCAGGCTTCCCATACGAAAGAGGGTCTTTAAGGAGGTGCTGGCCTTAGACCCAAAGGTTGTGGCCTCTGTGCTGGAGGATGCAATAAGGATACTTTCAGAGTTTCCCAGGGACGGCCTTGGTTACGTTGGTCTCTCTCCCCATGCCCCTTATACCGCATGCGAGAAACTCTATAAGGGCTGCACTCTATTTTCTAAGGGACATGATATGCTTCTTACGACCCACGTCTCTGAGACAGAAGACGAGTTGGAATTTCTGAGCAAAGGTACAGGGAGCTTTGCTATAATGCTTAAGGCCTACGGGATATTGGAGGGTTGGGAGCCGCCCGGGCTATCACCCATTGCGTATCTAAAGAACATAGGTGCACTGGCAAGCCCGTGGCTGTTGGTTCATTGTAACTATCCAAGCGATGAAGAGGTGCATATAATAAAAGAAAGCGGTTCCAGCGTTACTTACTGTCCCAGGAGTCATCACTACTTTGGCCATAAGATACACCCATTTCCCAGGTTATTGAGAGAAGGCATAAATGTGGCCCTTGGCACGGACAGCCTGGCCAGTAACCAATCCTTGAGCGTCCTGGATGAGATGAGATTTGTCATTGCCAATTACAAGGAGGTAAGTCCTCAAGATGTGATGGCGATGGCAACGGTGGGAGGCGCCAGGGCCCTGGGGGTGGAGGACCGTGTTGGCAGGCTTTCGCCCGGTCTGGAGGCCGACCTGGCGGTCATGGAACTACCCAAGGATGGTGGGGGGTCTGTGCTTGACCGACTCCTCCAGCCGGACACACGGAACGTCTTTACCATGGTGGCGGGTAGGCCCTGTTACGATAAATACGGCCTTTTTAATGGGGTAAAGATACGTGCTTGACCTTAGCTATATTAGAAAGCACCCTGAAGAGGTAAAGAGGGTCGCCGAAGAGAAGCACGACCATGTGGATGTGGAAAAACTCCTTGAGCTAGACCGGAGTCGCAGGGGGCTTATATTTGACTCTGAGCAGCTCCGTAAGAGACAAAACGAGGCCTCTAAGGAAGTAGGCAGGTTTAAGAAGGAGGGCAAGGATTCTTCCGCACTGATGTATGAGATGAAGGCCGTGCGAAAGAAGATTAAGGACTATGAAGAAAAACTGCGCGAACTTGACCTGGAGATGAAGGAGATACTGATAAGGATTCCCAATATCCCTGCTGAGGATGTTCCGCCGGGTGGGGATGAGACTGCGAATGTGGTGATGCGGTCTTGGGGTAAGATGAGGAAGTTCAGTGCCACACCCAAACCTCACTGGGAGCTGGGCACGGCCCTGGGCATCTTGGACTTTGAGCGTGGGGCAAAGGTCTCCGGTACGGGCTTTCCATTGTTTAAGGGCCTTGGGGCGAGGTTGGAAAGGACCCTCTTAAATTTTATGCTCGACCTGCACACAAGTAAGCATGGCTACAAAGAGGTCTTCCCACCGTTTCTGGTAAACAGGGCGTCCATGACAGGGACAGGACAACTACCAAAACTTGAAGGTGACATGTACAGGACAACAGAGGACGACCTGTTTCTCATACCAACAGCCGAGGTGCCCGTTACCAATATCCACAGGGACGAGATTTTGACCCACAAGGACCTTCCTCTATATTATACCGCCTATACGGCCTGCTTTCGGCGTGAGGCCGGCGCTCATGGTAAGGACACGCGGGGCATAATCCGTGTACATCAGTTCGACAAGGTGGAGTTGGTGAAGTTTGTAAGGCCTGAGACATCTTGGGATGAACTTGAGTCACTATTGAGGGATGCAGAGGAGGTAATGCAGCTATTGGAGCTTCCTTACAGGGTGCGGGAACTCTGCGTGGGGGAGTTGAGTTTTGCTGCCAGTAAGTGTTATGACATAGAGGCGTGGGCCCCGGGGGTAGAGCGCTGGCTCGAGGTGTCTTCTTGCAGTAACTTTACCGATTTTCAGGCGCGCCGCATAAATATACGCTTCAGGGATGAACAGGGTAAGGTCCAGTTCGTCCACACACTAAACGGCTCAGGTGTGGCGCTGCCCAGGACGTTGATAGCGCTCCTGGAGAACTACCAGCAGGCCGATGGCTCCGTAGTTATTCCCGATGTGCTGCGGAATTATATGGACGGCATAGACGCAATAAGGCCGTAGTGGCAGGTTTTTTTCCCTGTTTTTGCCCCTGAAAATTTTCATCCAGAGTTTAGAGCTAGGGTAGACTTAATTACCCCTTTCTTCTACATTAAACACAGCACGGATGAACGCACCAAAGAAGAAGCAGATATATGTCATTATAGCCTTTCATGCCCATCAGCCCGTTCGGGACATTCCCAATAAATTGGTAACCGCCGTAAGTGACCCTGAGCTATCCGGTGTTATTACTAAAGTGAGCGACATCCCGTGGTACGAAAGCGACGGGGAGAATGTATACAGAAAACTTATCCAGTTTTCACGCTCCATGAAGATACCGGTTACATTGAGTGCCACTAATGAACTGCTCTTTCAGGTGAGGAAGTTCATGCCAGAGACGCATAAGGCCCTGAAGGAGGCGTATAAAAATAAAGAAATTTTTCCCCTATACACCTTTGCCCACCATACCCACATGGTACTTATCCATCCCGACGAAATTATAGATGAGATAAAGCTCAACAGGGAATTCCTTCATTACATAGTGGGCGCACCTCACCCAAGGTTCCGCGGTGTCTTCCCGACAGAGGCATCACTGGACGAGGATAAGCTCATCGGCATAAGCGAGTCTAAGATTAGCTTTGTGGTGTTTCCTCACCTGGACCCCTTGAGGGCAAAGTACAGGATGGAGGGTACGGGCGACATTAAGGCATTCCCATTCTGGATAAGGCATGGGCTTCTGGCCATCCCAAGACATTTTTCCGTATCGCAAGGTATCCTTAAACCACTTATGCAGGGGAACCCGGACCTTGCAAGGTCACTGGGCTATCCCTTGGGAGACCTCCCGGTCTTTCCGGAGGAATATGTAATGGACAAGAAGGTGCCTTTCCCTATACAAGAGGAGGACATGACCAGGGACTACGCGGCTTTATTGAGGAAAGCGCTGGAGGAGGCTCCCGACAGGGGGCTTATGCTCTATATGCAGGGGCTTGACCCCATGGGCATCGGTGGGCAGGCCCTGGACGTCCTGCAAGAATCCTGGAGGATTGTTAGGGGAGAAGGGGGTGTGGAGCTGAAATTTGTTACCCCTGATGAATATCTTGCTGAAATAAAGCCGAAGGAGATCTCTCTACCCACGATAAGTTTCAATCAGGTTACGTGGGTGCCGGAGACAAGGCCCGTACTGCGTGTTGACGGGCACTATCCCCCACTCGGTGTAGAGGATTTTAGAGGGGTTAAGGTTTCAGAACAGCTATACAGCAGGTGGCCCCTTATCTTCTGGCAGCAGGGGTGCTTCATCGTCGAGGTGGTTGAAACCGTGTACGAAACCCTGGGTATACCCTTCGATATTGGCACGACCGCCTCCAAGCTCGCCGATGAGGACTATGACATCAGCAAGTTTGAAATTTCTACCCAGCTGGCACTCCACCTGAGGTTCATAAAGGCTGCGCACAACTGGGGTCTGATGCCGGATGAAGACAGACAAAAACATCCCTACATCCACCTACTGAGTATGTGTCGAAAGATACGGGAGAAATATGCGGATGTACTTCCACTCCCCGTTAGACCTCTTCCGGGTTCTTTAGAGGGCATGATGAAATCTCTGGATATTTTTGTTCAGGGTCGGGTGGATTGTTTTAGAGGGGGTATAGGGACGACGAAACAGAAAGACCCCGAAAAGATAGAGAGCTACCTAAAAGACGCTGGAGAAAAGGTGCAAGAGGCGAAGGGGGTCTTGGAAAAAATAGTTGATAAAGAAGAAGGCCAGCTCACCACTGGTGAGCTTATTGATGCCTTGGGGCTTCACGCCAGGCTGGTCGTTATTGCCATGGATGATTTGCAGAGGGCATGGCAGCAGTGCTCCAATGCTGGTGCCATGAGAGATTTTTGTTACAAGCACTTCTACGAGACCTTTCCCCCAAAGTTTCCGAAACTCCTTGAAGAACTGAACAGGGATTTCCAGGGCATCCGTTGAGAGTACATGACAATTAATTCACATGGTAATAATCAACATTTAAAAAAACACAGATATGAGTAAAAGCACGCTTATATAAGTTAAATTAACGTAGGTTGTATCTCGACGCCAAGATACTGTATGGGTGTGGATGTGGATATAGATGAATTCGTTATCATGCCGAATCATCTACATGGCATAATCATAATTAAATAATGTAGGGGCAGGTCCCCGTGCCTGCCCTGGAGAAAAAGGGCAACCACAGGGAGTTGCCCCTACAAGAACATTGTCGTTGCCTGATATTGTATATAGTTTTAAATCCTTGACAACAAGAAGATATATCGAGGGCGTGAAGCAAAGTAGCTCGGAGCCATTTGGAAGACATTTCTGGCAACGCAATTATTACGAACATGTTATCCGGGATGAACAGTAAGTATAGGCACGGTCATGCCAAAGGCAGGTCCGCCGAGGCGGACATGCCGTGCCCCTACACTGTCATTGTGCATATGAAGCTACAGAAACGATATTCGGTTATGGCAACTTTGTTGTTGCTGCTAATCATTTCATTTACCACGACCATTGCCTTTTCTCAGGACGGGTGGTCAAGACTGCAGGTAGGGGATGAGGAGGTATTTATATTCAGAGATGGGTTTGGCGTGCCTCATATCTTGGCAGACAGTTCTGAGGCGTTGTTTGAGACGTTCGGGTATGTGGTGGCCCAGGACCGCTTGGCGCAGCTTGAGATAAGCCGCAGACAGGCACGGGGCAGGTTGGCCGAGGTTGTAGGAGCGGACGCCCTCACATCGGATATTGTGGCAAGGAGAGAGGGCTACACCGAGGAGGAACTTGCGGAGCAGTATAATGCACTGAGGGCTGAGACCAGGGTACTGGTTGAGGCCTATACAAGGGGCGTAAACCGCTGGATGACTGAGGTGAAATCGGATAGAGACAAAAAATTGCCCAGGGAGCTTTGGGAGTTGGGGGTAAAAAATCCTGAACCCTGGAGCGTCTATGACTCCCTTGCCATAGGCATAGCAGTGGCGAGGAGGTTTGGCCAGCGCGGCGGCAATGAGCTCAAGAATCTTGAGGAGCTGGAGAAACTGGGCAAGGATGAGTTTGAGAAGAGATATCCCTTGAATGACCCGTCCTCACCCACCACTATTTCTTTTAATGATTTCAATGATAGGTACCTTAATCATTTCTTTGGATGCCTCTGTAAAAGTCACCCCAATATCCTGTGTCGTTCTGAGTGTGTAGCGTGGCAGCTTGCTGCCACGTTTCCGTGCGAGCAAGCTCGCACGCTACATAGAATGACAATTATGCAAAGTTTTTTGGCTTTCTCCTCTAATTGTCTACATGGATTTCTCCTTGCAGATGAGCACCGAGGGGCGGAATCTCTGTTTACCGCACTCCCCGGGCTGCCGGAGAAACTGGGTAGCTATGCGGTGGTGGTCTCCTCAGATAGGTCGGCCAGTGGACGGGCCATGCTTCTTGGGTGTCCGCAGATGGGGTCTAAGGGCCCGCAGCCCGGATATGAGGTGGACCTGCATGGAGGCGGCTTTGATGTGGCTGGAATGGCGTTTCCAGGTGTACCTGCGGTGCTTATTGGTTACAACAAGAATATTGCGTGGACCGTCACGAGCGGCGTCTCTGATAGTGTGGACATATTTGTCGAGGAGCTGAACCCTAAGAACCCCAAAGAATATAAATTTAAAGGAGAGTGGCGAGGGTTCGAATCGAAGGAGGAGGTCTTTGTGGTCAAAGGTGCAGCAGAAAATGTTACGGAAAATATCTGCCGCAGTGTTCATGGGCCTGTATTTCTTATAGATGAGTCAAAAAATCTTGCATACAGTACCAAGAGAACGTTCTGGGGTGGGGAACCAAAGTCCTTCGAAAGCTTTATATGGGTTGACAGGGCCAGTTCGATAGATGGTTTTGCTGAGGCAGTGAATACAATCACCCTCAGCTTTAACCTCTTTTGTGCCGCATCGGATGGCCAGATAGGGTTTTGGCACGTAGGTAAGTACAGGGTCCCCGCACCCGGTGTTGACCCAAGGCTTCCTGCATCAGGCACGGGCCAGGAGGAGTGGAGGGGTTTTGTGTCGCGTCACAAATTGCCACATAGTGTGAATCCGCCAGAAGGGTTGATAGTCAACTGGAATAATAAGCCGTCTAAGGACTGGGATAACGGCGACAACATGCCCTGGGTGGGCGAGCACAGGGTCTCGCATATACTGTCGTTGGTGACGGATAAGGAGAAGATTGCATTTGATGACCTTAAGGCCGTGCCGAGGGGCATTGAGAGCCACGGCACATACCAGCAAGTGGTGGAGCTTGCTGAGGACGGCCCTACCGTCTTGAGCGTCTTACCGCCTGGGGAGAGTGGTTTTGTGGACAAAGGAGGGGTGCCTGATCCACATTCTTTGGACCAAAGGGAAATATTCGATGCCTGGCAGTATAAACCGGCCCATTTTCTGAGCGGAGATGCCGACAAGGACGGCGTCTCTGATAGAGAAGAGGCTAAGAGGAGAACTAATCCCTTTGACAAAGTCAACGAGAAATAGATTTACCTAGTTGCCTATAAGCTCAAAGCTTTCCACTACTAGATGAGGGGGAGTTCTCTTCATTTTTATGGCGTGAATTTTGCCTACAAGCTTTAATTCTTTACCCATCATTGCTTCATCGGCTTTTAACCCCTCTGCTATAAGAAATAGAGTCCCCTTTATGTCCTCTGTTATGGCTAAGCGGCCGTCTTGTTCTATGATCCTACCTTTTATAACAATTTTAATATCCTTGACACCGAGTTCGCTATCCTCCACGGCCTCTACCAATTTATGTAAGTTTAGAGAGTCTCCTTGCTTAGCCGTTACTGCCGCTGACTGGTCTTCCAGACTAACTATCACGTCCTGAACGCCATCCTGGCGCTTTAGGAGTCTTTCGACCCCGTAGGTTCAAAGGTTACAGACCATGCCGACAATTCCCAATTCTACCCTCTCTACTTGGGCGAAGAGAAACGACTGCGAAAATAGGACCAAAGAAATGATAACAAAGAATACACAGACAGGGTTTCTTATGGACTTCATTTCCAGATACCTCCTTTTTCTTAATTCTGTGATTTCACTATAGTTTAATACAAGAACCGAAATCCAAAGACGATATTAGAGTCTCCCAGGTCTCCTACATCATATCCCAACTGCCTTCCCCTCAGGTCTTGATAAATGGGTATCTGTACAGAGGCTTCTATTAGGAGGTTCTTCAGGGGAATGGCCTGGATACCCGGGGAGAGAAAGATGGTGTGGCTACCTGTGTTTTCAACATCCCTTCCCCTTTGTCTGGCCTGTTGCTCCCAGACACCGTTTAGCTCCAGGATTCCATAGAACTCAGGGTTGGGGTACTTCTCAGCAGGGAAGAATCTATATGCAAGGGCCAGGTCGTATTCCAGGACATCACCGAACTCAAAGTCCAGCGCCCCGGGTGTATTTACTTTATATTGAAGTTCGGCAAAAATACTGTTGCGCTTCACGATACGGCTGAAGGCCATGCGAAGGAAGGGGTCAAAAGAGCCTGAACCCAACTGAAGTTTTGGCGGGAGCCTGATGCCCTCGTCCCTTCTGTTTGTATCTCCAGTGGGCAGTTCTACACCACCGATAACTGCCAGGTCAGCCCTCCTCCAGGGGCCGAGCCACTTCTTGAAGGTCCATCTGCCTAAAATGGCCGTGTCACCCAGTCCAGCTACATCCAATGTTACCCGTCTGCCAGACAGATTTCTCCTCTGAGATTTTTCTATCCAGGGAACCGCAATAGCCACTGCAATATCGCGCGTGGGGGCATAGCCAAAGACTATGGGTATCTCCTTTATGGTCAGCTTCCTGTCCAGGGCCTTGTCGTCATCGTCTGTTTTGTGAATAAACACCCCTCGTGACTTGAACACACTGCCGGAAAAGAATGGTGTTACGGCAGTGTCAAAGTTTACAGGTGCTTGAGCCAATACCTCCTGGGAGCGCTGGCTGGTGAGGCAGAGTGCTGTGATTAAGCACATGGCCGTAAGGATTTTTTGTCTTGCCACAGAAATTTGTCTCCTCTTGCATGGTAGGGATGTTTCAGTAGGGGCACGGCATGCCGTGCCCCTACTTTGCCACCCCTTTTATAAGGAGCTGCCAATCCCTGCCGCCCTCAGTGCCTCGAGGTTGGGCCTAGAGCCCGTGCAGCATTCGGCTATCTTGCCATCAACGACAATGGTCGGGACGCGGCTAACCCCGTAGTCCCTTACCTTGTCGAGACATTCCTTGCTCTCGCACTGCCTGGTAAGGTCATAGACCACTACCTCACAGCTTGGGCAGGCAAGCTCCCTCACCATCTTTACCGCCTCCTGGCAGAGGAGGCAGCCAGCAGTAAAAATCTCTACCCTTCTTTTTGTAATCATTGTATTTGCCTCCCTAAGACCTCTGAGAAAGTCTCCACAGCACCATCTGTCATTCTGAGTGAAGCGAAGAATCCCTTGCTTAGCTGAGATTCTTTGTTGCCTTCGGCAACTCAGAATGACGTGTGGTTGTTTTGTGGAGCTCTCTGCTCCTTTTGCGCCTGGACTTCTTTTTAACCCCAATATCGGCTGGCGCTGCGGCCTCAATATGGGGACATACGGTGGCCTTTTTATCCGACCTGCGAGACCACCTTTTTAAGAGTTTTTGCAAATTGTCTCGCAAGGTGCTTGATTCTCTGATAAGCTCCTCCAGGTCCTTTATTTTCTCTACGGTCAGCTTTCTGACGTGGATGCACGGCTCGGTGCCCTTTTCCTTTAAGAGCAGTATATCCTTTATTTCATTGAGCCTGAAGCCGAGCCTTTGGGCCTGCTTTATAAATTTGAGCCTATCGATTACCTCTGTAGAGTAAACTCGGTAACCAGAACTGGTGCGGTTGGCCTCTGGCAAGAGACCAATGCCTTCGTAGTAGCGAAGGGTCTTGGGATTAAGCCCTAGTTCTCTGGCTACATTCCCAATAAATATTTGTCTTTTCATAGTGGCCTCTCCTTTTGCTAAATAAATTATACACCTTCCAGCAGACTGGAAGGTCAAGATCTTTTTGGAATTTTTTAAAAAGGGCCAAAGGCGCCGAGGCCGTTGCCTACCGGTCTCTTCCCCCTCCCTCGATGGGAGGGGGTTAGGGGGAGGGAATAGTTTATTGTAAGAACTGGGTTGCTCATGATTTTATTTATTATTTTATGCGAAGAGCCCAAGTTTGGTGTGTACTTTAGTATACAGATTTAGTAAGGCGAGAGGAGCGCCTGTCATTATACTAAGCCTTTGAATATAGATTGCTTACGTATGAGTTGGTAATTCGCTCGCCCTTCTCACCTCTGAGCCTCTCTGCAGTTTTGGCTTGACAGTGTGATTTGTAACCTATATGATTTTGGATGTTAGTATGTGGTTCTGTGGTAAGGGGTTCACGCCTTAGTGCCAATAAAAATTACCATTTAGTTAGGGGTGGCTCCTCGTGAGTCTTACGAAGGATCTCTTCCAAGAAGAGCTTATAGAACGCCTTTTCTGGTTTATACGCCTCAGGTGGCTTGCTGTCGGGGGTGTACTTTCGGCGGTATTGTTGGCGGATAGATGGGGCCTGGTTGAGTCCCTGACACCCCTAGTCGTCATATCTTTAGTACTTCTTGGTCTTAATCTATTATTCCACTTTCATGCCACCAGGGTCAGGGAAAACCCCTGGTGGGTCACTGTCAATGCCCGTGTACAGATTGTCTGCGACCTTATAATTCTTACCCTGCTAATACATTTCTCTGGTGGTGCAGAGAACCCCTTTTTGTTCTTCTTTGTTTTCCATACTATATTAGCGAGCATCCTCCTGGAGAGGCGGGAGAGTTATATCTTTGCCTTTACGGCCATCCTCCTCTTTGGGACCATGATTCTTTTCGAGTACACCCACATAGTCCCGCACCACTGCATGCTTCTGCACAAAAACCCATTTACAGGCGTAGTGGTGCCAGAGTTGTGGGAGAATCCAGTCTATCTATTTGTAACTTTCTTTGTGTTTGTTGCCACGTTACTTATTTCTACCTACCTTACTGGTTCGGTAGCAACCAGGCTGAGGGAGCGCAGCCGGAGGCTGAGGGCCTTGCAGGAGGAACTCCTCCGTGTGGAAAAGGACAAGTGGCGTGCCATCATAGAGTGCATGAGGGAGGGGGTTGTGTTCGTAGACGCCGAGGGCAAGGTTACCTTTTATAACGCCTCGGCCGCCGACATCAAGGACGCAGCGCTATTGGACTGCTACCCTGTTAGTGCCCCCAAGGGCCTGGAAGAACGCCTGGAATTATTTAGGAAGGAAAACTCTTACGATTTCTCCCGCACGCTGACAATTGAGGGAAGGGTTTATGAGAGCACCTGTTCCTCCATAAACGACTCCGAGGGCAGGCACCTGGGGAAGGTTATTGTCAGTCGCGACATCACTGAGAGGAAAGAGATGGAACGCAGGCTGATGCACCAGGAAAAAATGACCGTCATCGGGAAAATGGCAGCGGGAATAGCCCATGAGTTGAATAACCCCCTGGGGGTTATTTCCATGTTTACGCAGATAGCGTTGAAGAAGGTCTTGCCCGGTGAACCCCTTCGCGATTATCTTGACACCATCAAGAGGAACACGGACACGTGTAAAAAGTCAATCCAGGGCCTTCTTACCTGCGCCAGGATGGCACCGGTACATCGAAGTAAAGTGAATCTTAATGAGTGCATTAAGGATGTTCTTTCCATGTGCAAACCGCTTATGGAGAAACAAGAGATTACACTCACCACCAATCTGGACCAGCGTCTCCCAAAATATGAGGGTGACCCCGACCAGCTGCGTCAGGTATTTATGAACCTTGTGATAAATGCTGTTCAGGCCATGGAAGGGGGTGGCCGGCTCACTGTGCTTACAGAGGCATGTAGCGAAAATGGTTCCGTCAAGGCCCTCCGTGTCGGATTTAAGGATACGGGCACAGGCGTCTCGCCGAAGGATTTGCCCAGGCTATTTGAGCCATTCTTTACCACTAAGCCGGAAGGCGTGGGAACCGGTCTTGGGCTTTCCACCTGTAAGAACATCTTGGAGGCCCATGGCGGTACAATCGGTGTAGATAGTGAAGAGGGGAAGGGGTGTCAATTTACTGTCCTCTTGCCCTTGAAAGAAGGTATTTGTGAATTGGAGGAAGCACCTACAGAAAAGCCTGTGGGACTTGTATAGACGATGAACGATAAACGTTTAGTGCCCAAACCGCATATTTTGATAGTAGACGACCAACAGGATATAGTCCGAGGGCTCGCCCTTGTGTTCACTGAGACTGGTGCAGATGTAACGACTGCCTCTTCAGGGGAAAAGGCCCTTGAGTACATCATGTGCAACCCGGTCGATGTGGTGATAACAGATATCCGCATGCCTGGCATAGGTGGTATATCGCTACTAGAAAAGATAAAGGAATATCGCCCAAAGATAGAGGTCATACTACTGACGGCCTTTGGGTCTATTGAGTCTGCCATAGAGGCCATGAAAAAGGGGGCTTATCACTACGTTACTAAACCGTTTAACAACGACGAATTGCTTATTGTGGTTCGGCGAGCTATCCAGGAAAGAAGGTTTCACGAAGAGCTTGAATATCTCCGCGAGACAGTGAATAAGAGCTACGCATTTGAGAGTATCATAGGTCGTAACTGGAGGATGCAGGAGACCTTCGAGACCATAAGGAAGGTAGCCCCTTCCAAGGCCTCCATACTCATCCATGGCGAGAGCGGCACTGGCAAGGAGCTTATTGCCAGGGCTATACATCAGCATAGCCCACGTTCCAAGGATCGTTTTATGGGTATAAATACCGCTGCGCTTCCCGAAAACCTGCTAGAGGCGGAGCTATTTGGATACAAGAAGGGGGCGTTTACAGGCGCCGATTTTGATAAGAAGGGGCTTCTTGTTCAGGCCTCGCAGGGTACCGTATTTTTTGATGAGATAGGCAGTATGTCATTGGCCTTCCAGAGTAAGCTCTTGAGGGTTGTTCAAGAGATGGAGGTCACCCCCGTGGGCGCTACTGAACCCTTAGAGATAGATGTGCGCTTTATAGCTGCCACCCATATAGACCTGGAAAAGGCTGTAAAAGAGGGTAACTTCAGGGAAGACCTTTATTACAGGCTTAATGTGGTAAGGATAAATGTGCCACCGCTCAGGGAGAGGAAGGAAGATATCCCACTCCTATCCAGTCACTTCCTAGATAAGTGGAATGAAAACGGTGAATCAAAGAGTTTGACCCCAGGGGCACTTAAAAGGCTTGTGGAGTATGACTGGCCTGGCAATGTAAGAGAGCTGGAAAATGTAATCCAGCGCTCTATCCTAGTAGCCGGAGACCATAATATTCAGCCAACGGACATCATCCTAGGCCATGAGGAACTTCCTTGGCTTGTAGAGGCGGAGGGCTTTAGCGATGTTACCTACGATAGGGCAAAAGAGAAGGTATTTAGACGCTTCCAGAAGGAGTATTTTACAAGCCTCCTCAGCAGGTGTCACGGTAATATAACCATGGCTGCCGAGAAGAGCGGTATTACAAGGACTGCCCTGCACCGAATAATAAAGAAACTGGGCCTGTCGGAGGATGTACTCAGCATGAGAGATTCTGTTCCGCAGGCTGCCTCCAAGTAAAAATACGCACACCTGGGTACACAGTGGTGTATACCCAAGGATACATATCCAAGTTCCGCAGAAAAATAGGCTTAGGTGTTATATTCCCTCCCTTGTGATTTGTATGTAACACATTTGCAGTTATCCTTCTGACCGTCGTTCAACGTGCTATGCCCCCCTTTTTTATAACTATTTTATTGTCAATATGATACGTAACATACACACTTTTATTGGCATAGTGGTAGGTGTATCATAAATGGTATGCCAATTGCTTCTGTCTATCTGGGGTATATTATGTGAAGTAATGTTGCCCACGGGAGGTCTTTAGCGCTATATGGGCAAGAAGGTGTGGTATTTGATTCCGACGTTGAGTTGCTCAAAAGGATGGAAAGCTTGCAGAGGATTTATGGCTTCTTGCCTGGTTTCCCCTAATAGTGAGTCCTCTACTTTTTGGACCTAAGAGACTTTGCTGGATTGCACAGGGGTGTGTGCCTTTTTGAGCAAAAATGTCGGCCGTGGTTGGAGATAACACACTTTTAAGGATATTAAATCAGACGATTGAAGAGCACAGGCCCTCTCCTTCTGTAAGGAGAGTGGCATTAATGCGAAAGAGGAGGGACCTCATAATGTATTTAAGGAAGGCACTAGGTGTCTGTGTTTCGTTGGGGCTATTCGTGTGGGCAGGTCTTGGCAGCCCCTGTAAGAGCTACGCAAGTGGCGATGCAGAAGCGGGTAAGGCAGTATACGAGAAGAGATGTCTGGGCTGTCATGGCGAGAAGGGTGATGGAAAGGGTCTAGCTGCTGTATTTCTTTACCCCAAGCCAAGGGATTTTACAGCCGGCAAGTTTGCAATTCGCTCCACCCCCACCGGACAGATGCCCACGGATGATGACCTTCTTAAGACCCTGACCAACGGCATACCAGGCTCCTCAATGCCTGCCTTTAATTACATCCCGGAGGATGAGCGTAGGAACGCCATTGCATATCTAAAGACCCTTGCTGTTTATTATGATGAAGAAGAGGACGAGACCTATAACCTCTTTGAGCTTCGTGGCACCCCTACACCTATAGTTGTGCCTGAGCCCCCTTCTTTTGGTCCGGAGACGCTTAATAAGGCCAAGGCCGTGTACGACAATGAGCAGTTAGGTTGTGTAAAGTGTCACGGCAGGCTTGGCAAGGGTGACGGCCCTTCGGCCGCAGAGCAGGTAGATGACTGGAACCGTCCTATAAAGGTGAGAGATTTTACCACGGGCGTCTTTAAGGGTGGGGGCACCCCAAAAGACATCTACACCAGGTTTGCCACCGGCCTGACGGGCACGTCGATGCCAGCCTTCTCTGGGGAGCAGATGAGTGATGAGGACCGATGGCTGGTGGTGCAATACGTGCTTTCCCTTAAGGACCCAGACGTAAAAGTAGTGCCTCTTCCATCAGACTTGACCATAACAGCCGACAATACGAACAAAGACATCCCGATTGACGATCCGTATGATAAGGTTTGGGATGAAGCCAAGGTGTATGAGATACCTTTGAACGAGCTGTTCCAGCCAGAGATAAATCCTATGCACGTAAGGGTAAGGGCGCTGGAGACAGATAAGGAGCTTGCCCTGCTGCTGGAGTGGGACGACGAGAATGAGAATCTAATAAACCAGAAGAGCGAGTCTTATAGGGACGCCTGTGCCGTGCAGTTCTCGCCCGGTGGTGAGTTTCCGTTCATTGGTATGGGCAACTCGAAAAAGAGGACTGGTGAAGACATCGCAGTAAATATCTGGCACTGGAAGGGCGACTGGCAGCATGACGAGGGGCATTACGTGGAAATTAGGCACGTTTACCCACAGATGCATGTCGACACATATTACCACCCGAAGGAGTTGCAGGACAAGACTTATATGTCAGGGCGTGCTGCAGGTAACCTCTTTTCACAGGAACATCGCCAGTCTCCTGTAGAAGACCTCAACGCCATTGGCTTTGGCAGCCTTACCTCACAGGGTGAGGCGGGCCAGAACGTAAAAGGCAAGGGTGTCTACTTCGAGGGCACCTGGCGGGTGCTCTTTAAGCGGCCCCTGAGTTCTTCGGAGGCCAAGGATGCCAAGTTCTCAAAAGGCTCTACAATCCCCATATCCGTTGCAGTATGGCATGGCGATAGGGGGGATAGGAACGGCCAGAAGGCGGTTTCCACGTGGTACAGGCTCAAACTTTAAGATAAAGACCTTTAGGCGATTCGTCTGACTGGCGAACTACCTAATGTTATTAGTTTTTATGGAGGAAGAAAATGCAGATTTCCAGACGTGACTTCTTAAAATACACAGGCGTTGTGACAGGTGGTGCTATGGTTTCGTCCCTCCGCCTTCGTCACCTAGAGGCGCAGGAGGACATAGTAAACCCTCTCGAGCACTATCCTGACAGAAAATGGGAGGACGTTTACAGGGACCAGTACAAATATGATAGTAGCTTTACCTTTGCATGCGTCCCAAACGATACACATATCTGCCGCCTGAGGGCCTTTGTCAGGAACGGTGTCATAACCAGGACAGAGCAGAACTACGATAGTCACATGGTGGAGGACCTCTATGGTAATAAGTGTTTTCCCATGTGGAATCCCAGGGGGTGTCTGAAGGGCTACACCCTAGTTAGGAGGATATACGGCCCTTACAGGATAAAGTACCCAATGGCCCGCAAGGGGTGGGTTGAGTGGGTAGAGGCCGGTTTCCCCGATCCAATGACGCCCGAAAATCAAGAGAAATACTTCCGCAGGGGTAGGGATTCCTGGATGAGAGTATCCTGGGACTATGCCTTTACGCTTGCGGCAAAAGGGCTATTGCGGGCGATGGAGCATTATGGCGGACCAGAGGGTGCAGAGAGACTCAGGAAGCAGGGTTACCCCGAGGAGATGGTAGAGGCCATGGAGGGGAGCGGTGCAAGGACCATGAAATTCCGTCCCACCATAGGCCTTAACGGTATTGGGCGTATCGCCTCTGCCCTTCGGCGCTTTGCCAATATGATGGGTATTTACGATGGCAAGGCTGGGGGAAGGGTGTGGTCTACCTACACCTGGCACGGCGACCTCGGCCCTGGGCATCCCATGGTGACAGGTGTCCAGACCTTCGACCCGGAGATAAACGACTTCCGCCACACAAAGCTGATTGTTTTCTGTGGAAAGAACATGATAGAAAACAAGATGGCCGATGCCCATTGGTGGGTTGAGACGATGGAGAGGGGTGGGAAGATTGTAAACATCGCACCAGAGTACAGCCCGGCCTCCCAAAAGGCCGATTATTGGATGCCTGTCCGTCCGGGTACGGATGTTGCGCTTATGCTCGGTGTGGCAGGCATTATTATAAAAGAGAAGTCGTACAAAGTTGACTTCGTGAAACAATTTACCGACCTGCCTTTATTGGTAAGGTGGGATACACTAAAGCTCCTCAAGGCCAGCGACATAATCAGCGGTTACAAGAACAAGGAGCTTACCGGCTACAGCAAGACCGTTCAGATAATCGATCCGGAGATGAGAGAAGAGTGGGGCGATTTCGTGGTCTGGGACACAAAGACAAACGGCCCCAAGGTCATCACCAGAGAGGACGTTGGTGAGCACTTTAAGAAGATGGGTATCGACCCTGCCCTCGAGGGGAGCTACAAGGTCAAGACCACAGACGGCAAGGAGGTCGAAGTCAGGCCCATATTCCAGCTCTATGCGGAGTTGACCAAGGAGTATGACGCAGATACGGTGCAGGATATTACCGGTTGTCCCAAAAAGATGATCCAGCAGTTGGCCAAGGATTTCGCAACCATAGGTCCGGCTCAGATACACACCGGCGAGGGCACCAACCACTATTTCCACTGTGACATAAAGGACAGGGCAAACTTCCTTGTCCTATCGCTTACAGGGAATATTGGAATATCAGGTGGAAATCCAGGTCACTGGGCAGGCAACTACAAGGGTTGCGTATTCCCAGGTGCAGGTGTTGTAATATATGAAGACCCCTTTAACCAGAATCTTGACCCAAATGCCAAGCCCAGCGAGATAAAGAAAAGGCAGTTCCTCTGGTGCGAAGAGCCTGCTTATTGGGGCTACGGAGAGAACATCCTTAAGGTAAAGGGCAAGGTCTTCACGGGAAAGACGCATATGCCTACGCCCACCAAAGTGGAGTGGCACATTAACGACAATCACCTTAACAACGCCAAGTGGGCCTTCAACATGATTCAAAATGTCTATCCCAGGGAAGAGATGATAGTAGTTCATGACTGGGAGTGGACGGGGAGTTGTGAGTATGCCGACCTGGTATTCCCGGTGCACAGCTGGACGGAATTTACGAGTCCGGATGTGGCGGCCTCCTGTTCCAACCCCTTCTTACAGGCGTGGAAGGGGGGCATAAAGCCCATCTATGACACCAAACAGGACCACGAGATATTGGCGAGCGTGGCTGCCAAGCTCAGTGAGCTTACAGGCAACAAACGCTGGAGGGATCATTACAAGTTCACCCTGGAAGGAAAATCAGAGGTCTACCTGCAGCGCATACTGGACGCCGGCAGCACAACTGCAGGCTACAAGCTAGACGAACTGGTCAAGCAGGAAAAGGCATCGTTGATGCTCTTCCGTACCTACCCCAGGATACCCGCATGGGAGCAGATTAATGAGTCTAAGCCCATGTACAATAAGACGGGTAGGCTTGAGTTCTACCGTGACGAAGATGAGTTCATCGAATACGGTGAAAACATGATTGTCTTCCGTGAGCCGGTAGAGGCAACGCCTTATCTGCCTAACGCTATAGTGTCTACCCATGACGTTATAAGGCCCAATGACTACGGTATACCCCTGGATGCCACTGGTGCAGATGAGCGTGCCGTCAGGAACGTTAAGATGCCGTGGTCCAAGGTCAAGAGTATCAAGAACCCACTGTGGGAGCAGGGCTACAGGTTCTACTGTCTGACCCCAAAGACTAGGCACAGGGTCCACTCCTCATGGAGCGTTGCCGACTGGAACCTCATCTGGGATTCCAACTACGGCGACCCATACCGAATGGATAAGAGGACACCTGGCGTTGGTGAGCATCAGATTCACATGAACCCGGAGGATGCAAAGGAACTGGGTATAAACGACGGTGACTACGTCTGGTGTGACGGCAATTCAGAGGACAGGCCGTATGTGGGCTGGAAGTCTTCAGACCCCTTCTATAAGATCGCCCGTCTTATGTTAAGGGTAAAGTGCAACCCGTCCTATCCCAGAGGGGTGACTATGATGAAGCATTCCCCTTGGATGGCCTCGTGGAAGTCCGTCCTTGCCCATGAGACAAGGGCTGACGGCAGGGCGGTGTCTGCGGATACCGGCTATCAGTCAAACTTCAGATACGGCTCTCATCAGTCTATAACAAGAGGCTGGCTGCAGCCCACTCTGATGACTGATAGTTTAGTCAGGAAGAACGACGCAGGCCAGCGTATCCATAAGGGTTATGAGATAGACGTTCACGCACCCAATACCCCTCCGAAGGAGACCCTGATCAAGATAACGAAGGCCGAGGACGGAGGTATAGAGGGCAGAGGTCTTTGGGACCCTGCCAGGACGGGGCATTCTCCTGGAAGGGAAAATGAAAACATGAAGAGATACCTCAAGGGTGAGTTCTATGTCTAAGGGGTATCCACAGGGGCTATAAAGAGAATTAGGAGGAGGAATAATGGCAAAGGTTTATAATTGGCAGCTGGGCCGTGAGATGGAGTATACCTTTGAGGATAATCGGCCCAAGAGACAGTTCGCTGCAGTCTTCAACATAAATCGTTGTATCGCCTGTCAGACCTGTACCATGGCCTGTAAGAGCGCTTGGACCTTCAACAAGGGCCAGGAGTTCATGTGGTGGAACAACGTGGAGACCAAGCCCTTTGGTGGATTTCCCCAGTTCTGGGATGTTAAGACACTAGAACTCCTTGGGCCGCAAAAGGGATGGGATACGAGTAAAAAGGACGACCAGAAGGGTCCCTACGGCGTCTATGAGGGTGAGACACTTTTTGAGAAAGCAGCCAATAGCATAGAGGCCAGTGGGCAGCAGGCCCTGGGTTATGTACCAGAGGACAAGGAGTGGCGCGTCCCCAACTTTTATGAGGACACGGCCAACCGGCCCCCAAAATACAGAGAGGACGGTTTACGAGAGGGCTCATCGCTCCCTGAGCACGACATATTCTTCTTTTATCTCCAGAGAATATGCAACCACTGCACGTACCCTGCATGTCTGGCCGGCTGCCCCAGAAAGGCCATCTATAAGAGACAAGAGGACGGGATTGTTCTTATAGACCAGAAGAGGTGCAGGGGCTACAGGAAGTGTGTGGAGCAGTGCCCGTACAAGAAGCCCATGTACAACGGTCAGACGAGGGTGTCGGAGAAGTGCATCGCCTGCTATCCGAGGCTTGAGGCACTCGACCCGCTGACAGAGGGCGATGCGATGATAACACGGTGTATATCTGCCTGTGTGGGCAAGATACGCCTTCAGGGTTGGATAGATGACCCTGAGAGCCCCGTTCACACCCTGGTGAGGAAGATGAAGGTGGCATTGCCTCTATACCCACAGTTTGGCACGGAGCCTAATATCTACTACATCCCGCCAAGATGGGCGCCAAGGAAGTATTTAGTTCAGATGTTTGGCCCGGGTGTGGATGAGGCCATTGAGAGATACACAAAGCCTTCTCACGAAACCCTTGCAGTCTTGCAGCTCTTCGGTGTGACACAGAAGCTTATTTACTCCTACAAGGTCAATACCGACTCCATTACTGCCTATAACAAGGGTGGCAAGGAGATAATGACTGTGCCCATAGAAGAGCCTGTGATTGTAAGGCCGGAGAAGCATCTGAACATAACATAAAGAAACGAGGTTTATAGTGGAAAAACAGCTTGTAAGGGCGGAGGAAGTCCTGGCGAGGAGCACAATCTATAGCCACTTAACGGCGGCCTTTGCCTATCCAGTGGAGGATTATTTCAAAGAACTACAAAGCGGTGAGGTCGTGGCCAGTCTCAAAAAGGCTGTGTCTTTCTTCTCCGAGGAAAAAGAGCTTGTTGTGGCGGTTGAGAGTTTTTGCAAGGCTGTAGAGAAGGAAATACCCTCACTCACCGTTAAAGACCTGGAAGGTGAGTACAACAGGATATTCTCTATGGGTCTGATATGCCCCCATAACGAGACGGAGTACAACTCTAGCCATGTATTTATGAAGGGCCAGGACATGGCAGATATTGCAGGGTTCTACAATGCCTTCGGTTTTAAGATGTCAGAGAAAGAAAAGGCATTAGTGGATTTCATAGGGACAGAGCTGGAGTTCATGCATGTCGTTACGTTTAAGGAGCATTACGCCTTGGAGAAAGGTGAAGAGGGGCATGCCGAAGTTTGTAGAGAGGCCGAGGGGAAATTCCTTAAAGGCCATTTAGGTACCTGGGTTAATGCCTTCTCTAAGGTACTTTCTGCCACCACTCACCTGGAATTTTTCCGGACACTAGGAAAACTGTTAGAAGAATTCGTGACCTTTGACGGGAAGCACCTTGGAGTGGCACCTTTCCAAGTAGTGTCTGTGCCTGCTTTTAGCCCTAGTCCTGAACCTGAGGCCTTTACTTGTGGAGAGCCGTCTAAGGAGGACTTCGCATTTAAGGGTGGGCCTAGAGATTAAAGGTTTCATCGGGACTTGTGGCTTTTTTCTAATACAGTTTTGAAGGTCAAAAGGGGTATTTTCCGATGGGGGGAGAAAAGCCAGTAGAATCCGCCAGCCAGGTGGCTCAGGCCGCGGTAGCTCCCGCTGAGACATCAGAGGGCAAGACCGCCAGCAACCGCAGGGGCTTTCTTGTTAAGCTGGGTTGGGCCGGCTTCGCACTCTTTCAGGTGATCTGGATAGTGGCCTTTATGAGGTTCTTTTTCCCCAGAGCCCTTTTTGAGCCACCCACCACCTTTAAGGTGGGCTATCCTTGGGAGTTTACCGTTGGTAAAGTAGATATCAGGTTTCAGCAGAAATATCGTGTATGGATTGTAAGGGAGAGTGAAGGGTTTTATGCCCTGTTGGCAAAGTGTACCCACCTGGGTTGTACCCCGGTATGGTGGGAGGGTGAGAACAAGTTTAAGTGCCCGTGTCATGGCAGCGGTTTCACCAAAGAAGGTGTAAACTACGAGGGACCTGCGCCCAGACCCCTTGAGAGGCTTAAGATAGGCCTGGCAGAGGACGGACAGATCGTCATCAGTAAGAGCGTGGTCTTCAGGCGAGAGCGCGGTGAATGGGAAAAGCCTGGTGCCTTTCTTAAGGCCTAGAGCCACCTAATTAGTATTCGTTAAACAACAATTGATAATTCCCAGGGAGGGGAATTTTTGCAATGATGACGGAACAAATAGAAAAGCTCAAGAGATTAATCCTCGAGTCCCAAGTCTATAAGTCCATGTTCCGCAGGAGTTTTGCAGATACCCCACGAAACCGTATTCTAGCTGTCCTGGGCAACGTATTTCTGCACCTTCACCCCTCCCATGTAGCGAGGCACTCGCTAAGGTTTAGCCACTCCTGGTGCATGGGCGGCATTACCTTTTTACTCTTCTTGATACTTTGCTTTACGGGTGTCTTTCTCTGCTTCTACTATCACCCAGACAAAATCAATGCCTACAAGGATATGAAATATTTTGAGTACGATGTGCCGTTTGGGATAGTCCTCAGGAATATGCACCGATGGGCGGCACACCTTATGGTAATAACCGTGTGGTTGCACATGACACGGGTCTTTATGACAGGTTCTTATAAACCACCGAAGGAATTTAATTGGGTGGTAGGGGTGGTACTGCTTGTGCTTACTTTGTTGCTTAGTTTTACCGGCTACCTCCTTCCCGACGACCAGTTGGGTTTCTGGGCTGTAACAGTGGGAACAAATATGGCTAGGGCTACTCCCATGTTAGGGCACGAAGGGCCATTCGGGGAGCAACTGGGTATGACTGCGTTTAATGATATCCGATTTGCGCTTTTAGGTGGTTCGGTGGTGGGAGGTAACGCCCTGTTGAGGGCGTATGTATGGCATTGTGTGGCAATGCCTATGATGGCAATAATCTTTTTGGCGGTTCACTTCTGGCGTGTGAGGAAAGACGGCGGTTCTGCGGGACCTTTATAAGATAAAAGGATAGCTTCTCATGTGGCATAACATCTGGCATATAGCAAGTAAGCCCGACAATATCCCTATTACAATAATGCTTATCCTTGTGCTGTTTTTTGGATGGCTGTCCTTTTCGCTGGCCTTTAAGAATGACCGCATAAGGGCTGAGGCTGCTCGCCGAAGGAAGGAGGGCGAGGGAGAAGAAAAGAAGAAGGCCAAAGGGGACGTTGTGGACGTAATTGATGTTATGTATCCGGAGGAGGAGCAGGGCCTTCCGAGAAAGGTAAGTTGCTGGCCACATCTGGTGAAGCTAGAATTTATATGTGCCATTATTGTCATGGCATTTCTAACCGTATGGTCGGTGCCCATTGATGCACCCCTGGAGGAGCCATCCAGCCCTGCGCTTACACCAAACCCGTCCAAGGCACCCTGGTACTTTCTTGGGTTGCAAGACATGCTTGTGTACTTCGACCCGTACATTGCCGGCGTAATGGTACCTACTTTTATCATTGTTGGCCTTATGGTCATTCCGTATGTAGATGTCAACCCAAAGGGCAATGGTTACTACACCTTCTCTGAGAGAAGGTTTGCCATATTAACGTATTGGTTTGGGTTCTTTTTCCTATGGGTAATAGAGATAGTCATAGGTGTATTCTGCCGTGGGCCGGGTTGGATGTTCTTCTGGCCGGGTCAGCGCTGGGACCCCCACAGGGTAGTGGCAGAGGTTAACATCAACTTTAACGAATTCCTGGCGAGTATCACTGGTATTGCAGCGCTAAAGACGTATACGGTGGGCCTCATTATAGGGCTCGGAACGATTTTGGGCTACTATACCCTTGGCACACTCCTGCCCTATCTCTGGCTTAAGCGCCGCAATAGCGGAATACTGGAGAAGCTTGGCCTTATCCGCTATGGCATAGTCTGCTTCTTCTTCTGGACCATGATGGCGCTCCCAATAAAGATGGTCTTGCGTCTAGTCTTTTCTGTTAAATACATCCTTGTGACACCCTGGTTAAACGTCTGAGCAAAGAGAAGATGCCTGAGAAGAAAGACCCCGTAGAACAAAAATCATACGCTAAGCTGTTTATCTTTTCCGTGCTGTTTTTGGTAGTTTCCACCCTTTGGGCTGTATACGATGAGACAATAGGCAGGAGGCCGTGGAAGCATTACCAGAAGGAGTTCCTGGCCCTGGCAGAGGAGAAATCCCTGAGAGACCTGAAGGATGCGCAGGCTGCCATGACTACTGATGAGTACAAGAATTTAAGCCAGGAATACCAGAAGATTGCTAAGGCATTTGAAGATAATCCTGAGAGACAGGCGAAGGTTAAGGAGCTAAAAGATATAGACGTGGAAATGACTGAACTACTCCACGAGCTGCAACTCCACCGCGGTAAGTACCAGTCTATAGTGTATGTAATGGAGAAGTTACCCGAGGGCGAGAAGAAGCACGAACTGTTGCACCAGGCCCAGGGTCTGGAGCCTCATATAGAGGCAATCAATGCAAAGATGGCCGCCAATCAGGTGAGGAAAAAGGAGTTGAGGAAAGAACTCGCTGAGATGGCCAAGGAGAAGAATGCATTTGAGGAGAAGTTGCGTGCATACCAGGCTCGAATTGAGGGCATTCAACGCTTTCGAGAGGTCCTAAAGAGGGAAAAGATAGAAATAAAGCAGATAGCGAACAACGATCTGGGCGTGATAGACCGGTGTCACAGTTGTCATGCAGGCGTAAACAGAAAGGGCTTCGATGATGCCCCTGAGCCCTTTAGGACACATCCCATGGTCTTTACACTCCCTCCCCTCGGCCCCGGGCTCGGTGAGAGGGGCATTCTCAATGTCCACCCCATGGAGGTTTTTGGCTGTACCCCTTGCCATAGGGGACAGGGTTATGCCACTACCGCTGCCTATAAGGCACACGGAGACCTGGAGTACTGGGATTACCCAATGCTCCATGAGGAATACACCCAGGCGGCCTGCTTTAAGTGCCACGACTATGAGGTTGATATACCTGGCGCAGAGGTACTTTCACTAGGACGGAGGTTATTCCACGAGACCGGTTGCATCGGCTGCCACTCGGTGAGTGCCTTGGGTAGGGAGGATAAGACCCGATTCATAGGACCTAGATTGGATGAGCTTAGTACAAAGGTATACGCGGGTTGGGTGGACTCCTGGCTTGATGACCCCAGGTCTTTTAGGTCGGCTACAAGGATGCCGCGCTTCTTCCTGAACGAGGAGGAGAGATTAAATATAGCGTCGTATCTATGGCAGATATCAAAGGCCTCTTCTGGGGCTGTGGAGCCTCCAGAGGTGGATGAAGACGTGGTAGAGGAGGGCCAGGCAAGCTTTGAGACCAGGGGATGTCTTGGTTGCCACAGAATCGGCGATAAGGGCAGCCAATTTGCCCCTGACCTCAGCAACGTGGGCGAGAAGATAAGGTATGATTACCTCAGCAGCTGGATAGCCGACCCCAAAAAGCATCAGCCCGAGGGCCGTATGCCCAGCTTGCGCTTGGATAAAGAAGAGGCAGATAAGATAGCTGCTTACCTCGTCACTCTTAAGAGTAATGAACCCAAGATAGAGGCGGTTGACTTAAGCGACTCAGAGAGGGCTAAGGCCGGCTTTAAGCTTATTACCCGTTACGGGTGCTTTGGTTGTCACCCAATTAAAGGTTTGGAGAGCAGGGGTAAAATAGGTGCAGACCTGTCCGAAGAAGGGTTCAAGACCGTAGAGCGTTTTGATTTTGCCCTGCTGGAGCATGAGCTTTTAGAGAGTATTGGCCATGAGTATGTAAGGGAAAACGTCTCTCAGTCACGTAAAATATGGCTCACCACAAAACTGAAGAACCCTCGCATCTTTGACGAGGGCAAGTATAAGAAGCCCGAGGACATGCTACGAATGCCCGACCCCAGCCTAACGGATGAAGAGATCAAGGCCCTTGTGACCTTTATCATGGGCCTAACAGGTGAGAGAATGCCCGCCGAGTATAAACGTAAACTGTCTGAGAGGAAGAAGGCCGAGGTAGACGGCACCTTCCTTATCAGGAGATATAACTGCGTTGGATGCCACCCCTTCACCCTGGAGAAACTTACGCTCGAAGACGGTACAAAGGTAGAAGGGATGGCAAAACTGGAGGAAGAAGATACCCTGTTCTTCCAGCTCTGGCACGACTACCCTGAGCTGGGTAAGAAGCTGGGGGAAAACATTGCAGTAGAGCTTGACGAGATAAAGGAACGCATCCCCACCATGGGTGGGGAGATAGTTTCTTATATAATAGAGTGGTTGGAGGAGGAAGAGGATTTGGTGCCTGAAGAGGCCCGGGCCTTTGCACCTCCATTCCTCTACGGGGAAGGTAAAAGAGTTCAGCCCGATTGGTTGTACAGGTTTGTGCAGGCGCCGTATTTCCTCAGGCCATGGCTGAACGTCAGGATGCCCACCTTCGGTCTGTCAAAGGAAGAGGCCGGTATACTTGCCAGGTTCTTTGCTCTAAGTGATGACCAGGAGTATCCTTACGAGAGGCTAGAGGAGAGGGAGCAGGCGTATGTGGATATAAGGTGTGCCATGGACCCACAGCACTACGTCAAGGCCAAGGCACTGATGGATTCGAAGGACGTCAATTGTGGCTCATGCCACGTTCGTGGGGAGTTGAAGCCCGAGGGAGACCCGTCGGGTTGGGCACCAGACCTTGCGTTGGCCCGTGAGCGCCTGAGGCCCGGTTGGATTCGTGAATGGCTCATGAACCCCCAAAGGATACAGGTAGGCACCAAGATGCCCAAATTTCCATGGGGTGAGTTCCAGGATATCTTTCCAGGAAAACCTGAGGAGCAGGTGGAGGCGATAAAAGACCTAATAATGAGCCCCGGCGACCTGCTTACCGCTCCACCAGCAACCACAGAGTTGGGAGGGAGTAAAGAAGGTGGCATATAACATTACCGATAAGTGCATAGGCTGTACGATATGTGCCAAGAAGTGCCCTGTGGGCGCTATTACTGGGTCGTCAAAGAAGTTGCACGTCATAGACCCGGTGATTTGCATTGACTGTGGTGTATGCGGCAGCTATTGCCCTGTGGATTGTATATACGACGAAAAAGGTCAACAGACCTTCAAAATAAAGAAGGGTAGACCTGTCGCAGTGGTGATACCCGAGCGCTGTAGTGGTTGTGAGAATTGTGTGAATGTGTGTCCCTTTAACTGCCTGGAGATGGTTGCGGACACGTCTGTTAATGCCTATTATAGGGTATCGTACAATGCCCGTCCGAAGGACTGTGTGGCCTGTAGGATGTGCGAGATGGTGTGCGGTGATAAGGAGGCCATTCAGGTCCGCTGGCCAGACGGCGAACAATGCACCACCCTCTCAAGGGAAATCCCTCAAGAAACCGAGGGTTGAGAATTGGCCTGTCTTGTTAGGGTGATGATTAAGAGGAGAGGAAGACATGCTTAAGAGGATCTATTTGACCTTTGTGGTAATGATATTAGGGGCCTGGGTCATTGGGTTTGCTTTCATGCCCTATGCCCAGGGTGCCTATGAGGAAATAGAGGTGGCTAATGGGGGCACTATAAACGGTGTTGTAAGGCTTGTGGGTGATATACCTGCTCCTGAGGAGATTAATGTTGACAAAGACCCAGAGGTTTGTGCTGTACACACTCCAAGATACTATGAGAAGTTAATTGTAGATAGTGCTAGCAAGGGCATAAAGAACGCTGTAGTTTATTTGCATAAGGTCGGGAAGGGAAAAAAGTGGGAGCTTGCAGACCTGCCCTCTGAAACAGATAAAAAGCGGATGGCAGAAAGACATTTTACCTTGAACCAGAAGGAATGCACCTTTTACCCTCATGTTCAGATTATTCCCGTCAAGAGCAGTGTTGAGCTGAGGAATGGCGACCCCCTGATGCACAACCTTCATTCATATTCCATGAAGAACAGCTCCTTTAATGAGAGTATTCCGGGGGGTGGTCAGCCGATTGCCAAGACTTTCCAGTTTAGGGAGGTAGTAAAGGTTGGGTGCGATGTCCACAAATGGATGAGCGCATGGATAGTGGTGCGGGATAATCCGTATTTCTGTCTTACCGGGGATGATGGCAGCTATAAGATAACGGGCATACCTCCCGGAGAATATAAGTTAAGGATTTGGCACGAGGCCTTTAAGAAAAAAGAGCTCAAGGCCCAGAAAAAGAAAGTAAAGGTAGAGGCAGGAAAGGAGATAAAAATAGACTTCGAACTCTCATCGTAGAAAAATTTAGTGTAGCTTTTCTCCGGCCCACTGGTCACCTTAGAGAAGAATAAGCACACATGGTTTTACACCTAAGGCGTTCAGGGGGCTGGCCTTATATAAAGGCCTTCTGTTATAGGAGGCCTTTTTTATTTTATGAGTTTTCAAAGAGCCTTGCAATTATTAACACATTGTGGGAAATTATGTACCTAGACTAGCTGGTTTAACGTGGTAAGGAAACATTAAGGGGGGTCTTGGATGAGAGTGGTCAAGAAGGTATCGGTATGCGTATGTGTCCTTACTTTAGTGACTATGGTGGCGGTTTTGGCCCCATTCCTCGGCCATTCTTCGGCGTATGCAGGATACAAGAAGATAGAGTTGAATGTGAAGGGGATGACGAGTTACGCCAGCATAACCAAGATAAAAGAGGCCCTGGCAGGGGTGAAGGGTGTAAAGAAGGCTTACGTAGATTTCAGGAACGAAAGGGCCATTGTGACCGTGAAAAAAGGTACGGACCCCAAGGCATTGGTTAGCGCAATAAAAAAGGCAGGTTTTAAGGCATATGTGGCGGAAAAGGTAGAGGAGAAGAAGAAAGAAGAACACCCCTACGAGGATTTTGAGATGGATGACCCTGTAGGGTCGTAGATGATACGAGAGAGGTGAAATGCGCAAATGGTCCCTCATTTCTGGGGGGCCATTTTTATGTCCTCTTGAAATCGTGCAATAAAAGGACATGCAGTGGAAATTAGTAAATTAAAGAAAAAGGGTGTGGCTAAACGTGCCGAAGGCGAACCCTAAAAAGGCAGAGGAATTTTTGCAGCTCCTAAGTGAGCACCGAGACAGCTTTTACCGTTTTTGTCTGCATGTTATATGGGATAAAAATAGTGCTGAGGACGTGCTTCAGGATGCCATCCTTTCTGCTTACAACGGATTCGATAGGTTCAAGCCTGGCACAGATTTCAGGGGTTGGATGTACCGGTTTCTGATAAATAAGATATTTAATCACAACAAGAAATTCAGAAAGGACCTCCAGCTAAAGGCAGCCTGGCAAGATGTGAACCTTCTGGAGACCCTGGAAAAGGAGTCAGCCTATAGCTCAATCCTCCAAGATCCTCAGGCACTCTTTGAGAAGTTGGAGGACCGTGTGAAAACGGCACTACTCTCACTGGGCCCGGGAGAGCGCATGGTATTTCTCTTAAGGGCTGTAGAGGGCTTTAAATATAAAGAGATCGCCGACTTTTTGGGGATACCCTTGGGGACGGTAATGAGTCACCTCTTCCGCGCTAGAGCAAAGTTGAGGGAATCACTGAGCGAGTATGCACGGCAAAGGGGATATAAATGAGGTGTAAGGAATACATAAAATACCTGAGTCCGTACATGGACTCAGAGCTCGACGCCAAGACCTGTGTAGAGATAGCAGATCATCTGGCCATCTGCCAGGGCTGTCGTAAGCGCTTCGCTCAGGAGCAGGAGGTAGAGAGACTACTGGTGGAGCGGCTTAAGGATGGACGAATGCCTGAGCATATGTGGAAGGCAATCCAGACAAGTGTCGGTGCCCATGACTATGCCCCCGGCTATGCTGCTAGGAGCAGCATTGTCCTAAGGTGGCTTGTGCCTGCGATTGCGACAGCGGTCATGGCCATTGGCCTATCGGTCTTCTTTTTCTGGGTCAAAGCACCTGAGGATAGGGATCTTGTCTTGGTCCTGCAGGGGGTTCATGAGAGGTATTTGAGGGATGAAATAGCAGTGGCAAGGGATGTAGTCTGGCCAGAGGATTTTAGACAGATGTCCCTTCTCGGTTGGATGCCGCAGTCAGGAAACATAGGTGGGCACGATGTGAAACTACTGAGTGGAAGGCCGTATTACCTTAAGGACGTGGAGGTGGCCTTTCTTGAGTATCGGTGCTGCGGTGAACCTGTTTTGGTATTCATCCTGCGCAAGGAGGACCTGGATAACTTCCCGCAGACCAAGGATTTGTTAGAGAGGAACAGGGGCCTGGCAAATATAGCGCTTGAAGACACAAACCTGGTCATGATAGACGTGGGTGAGGCGGTGGTTTACGGTATATCGTCTCACGAGCTTAACACCCTTTTAAAGGCCTTTGAGCGGGTCTAAACAGAGGTATGTCTGTGTGCTGTGCCTTTTATTAAAGTGAGAGAGTAGAAAGGAGATAGAATGAAGGTAATCGGAAGGATGTTAGTTGCTGTTGCTGCAGTGTCTTTAGTAGTTGCTTTACCTGTTGGGATTTCTGTATTTTATAATCCAACGACGGTGGCGGCTGAGGATTTAGAAAACGTTCACCTGGATATTAAGGGGATGGTCTGTGGAGCCTGCTCGGCAAAGGTAAAAACCGCACTGACCAAATTACCAGAGGTAAAAGAGGCCGATGTGAGCTGGAAGGGCGGCGGAGCGGACCTCAAGGTCACGAAAGGCTCCGACCATATGGCCCTTATGAAGGCGGTGGAGAATGCGGGCTTCACCGTTTCCGGAGTGCAGTGCGAATGTAAGGCTTAGGAGTAGATTTGAATCCACCTTACGTTAAGTTCTCAGCAGCAGTTTAATGTTGAAGGGGCCTTCGTTAAGAAGGCCCCTTCTTTTATTGGTTTCATCTTGCGCTAAGCGCCCAGGGGAAATATAATTGCAAGCCTATGAAAAATAACAGATTAGTGTCATTAGTAAAAGGTGAAGACAGGTCAAGCAATATATCCGGAGCACTTGAGCTTATCAAGGGGGACCTGGACGTAATAAGTGACAAGAGAAGGATACTTATAAAGCCTAACCTACTGTCCTCCGGCGACCCCGGAGGGAATACAGATGTTGAGACGGTTAGGAGCATCATCAAATTTCTTGCGGATAATTATGGCAATTTTGCCCAAAAGGAAGTTGTTATATTCGAGGGGAGTGCCGGTGCATTCTACGGTGGCACTACTACAAGGGAAGTGTTTGAGAAATTCGGTTATCCAGACCTAGAGAAGGAGTTCAGGAACGTCAAGTTGGAGTGCATAGAGGATTTCTCTGAGTTCGCTCCTCTTCAAATCTACACGTTGGGAGGAGTTGCGACCATAGGTGTGGTGAGGCACGTGGTTGAAGACTTTGATTACAGGATATCGGTCAACCTACCTAAGACCCACAACTACGCCATTGCAACCCTTGGGATAAAGAATATGGTTGGGGTAATCAAGCAGTGCGATAAGTCTATGGTTCACGGCATGATAGTTGCAAGTTCCGACGGTAATGGCAAGAAGACGATATTCGATTATGTTCCTACTTGGGCCATATCCTTCCTGAGGAGACGGGCGATGGGGTTGGTAGAGCGAATAATAAGATACGTGCCTTCGTACCGACAGGGAGTAAAACTGATACACAAGAATATAGTGGCCATGGCCAAGGTGGTCTGGCCCGACTTGGTTGTGCTTGATGGCCTATACGGGATGGAGGGTAAGGGTCCTGGGGGCGGTGATTTAGTAAGGATGAACCTGGCTATTGCCTCAACGGACCCTGTGAAGGCAGATGCCGTTGGGGCGAGGGTCATGGGAATAAACCCGGTGGACATCGGCTATCTGTACTATCTCCACGAAGAGGGATTGGGTGACCTATCCCTGGAGGGCCTAGTGGGGGAGAGGCCAGAGGAAGTGGCAATGAACTTCAAGATGCACCCCACCTATGACATCCAGAGTCAGTGGCGGTAGTCTGGACTGTAGCAGGAATATTTGATACTTGACAAGGAATCGCTGTGGTAAGAGAGATGTTTTGAGATGGGGACGTAGCTCAGTTGGGAGAGCGCGGCACTCGCATTGC
>JBHIBD010000014.1:0-38861 GCA_046758865.1 Candidatus Brocadiales bacterium
TGCAGGTATTCCTCGGTGGGTGCCTCTTCTGGCCTCTCCAATTTCTCTTTTTCTTCTTGGATAGGGACGGAGAAGCTGATTGAGAAGCGCTTGCCCTCTGAATTTATTAGGAGCTTGCCGCGCTCCGTGACGAGGAAGTAGATTATCAAGAGCGGCATTATCACAGGGGCAACGATTGCGAGTACAAAAAGTGCTACGAGAAATATGGGGAACAGTGATAGTATTGCAGGAAATATTATCAGGGACGCACAGGCAACGAGGGCTATCCCAAAGGCAAGAATCCAGGGCAACAGAAATAAAGAGAGTAGTGATATGCCGAATTTCTTAAAACCGCCCCTTATCTTTCTGTCGGAGATGAATACGCCCCCGGGAGTCTCTACCTCTTCCTCTTCTTCATACGCTTCTTCGTACTCCTCCTTTTCCACTTCTTCGAGCGGTGCGGCCCTTTCGGGTTCTTCCTCTTCTACCAGTACGTCTCTGTAGGGCTCCTCTTCCTCTGTCTCGATATGCTCCTCAGCGAGCTTTGCCTTTTCAAACGTCTCTCCACCGCGCCCGTACATCTCCTGCTCATAATCTTCGGGTGTCTCACGCCATCTTTTTAATAACCACCAGACCATGGCTCAGCGCTTATGCCTCCGTCAGCCGTTTAAATGAGACGAAGAAGTGATTGGCTTTCTCAATGCCTTATATTATGCCCGCTCTTGAATTCTGTCAATCTAAAACCTCACAAAGGCTTACCACGGCCTGAGCCGCAATTGCCTTACCCTCCCCTACAGCCCCGAGTCCCTCTGTAGTGGTGGCCTTCACGTTCACACGGTCCGAGGGCAGGCCCAGGAGCCGGGCCATTTTATCTCTCATCTCTGCCTTCTTGGACCCCAGCTTGGGTACCTGGGCTATTATCACGACGTCCACATTGTTGGCCCTTAAACCCTTTTCCTTGGTTAGGCCTGCGACATGCTCCAGTAGTACCTGGCTTGAGATATCCTTCCATCTTGGGTCATCGTCAGGAAAGCGTTCTCCTATGTCTCCCAAGGCAGCGGCCCCTAACATAGCATCACACACGGCGTGGATGACTACATCGGCGTCAGAGTATCCCTCTAGACCCAGAGGGGAATCAATAACTATGCCACCCAGCACCAATCTGCGGCCTTTCACCAATCTATGGATGTCGTATCCTATACCAAAAAGCATTGTGTATCGAGGATTGCAAGGCAGAAGTCCATGGACAGAAATCAGGCTAAGAGGAGACTTGGTAAAAAAGGGGTGCAGGAACGGGTTTATCTCACGTCGGCAGAGCTTTTTCCTATAAGCCCTCTTACCCTATCGGAAAGTTCATTGAGTTCGGTGAGATGTTTCATACACATCTCTCTTTCAGACCAGCGTATGTCTCGGAAACAGGCCACACTATTCTCAATATCCTCAATTACCCTATCTATCGTCTTGTTCAACTCAGACGTGGTAAAGTCTGAAAACCTGTCTGAGAGGGTGGCGATACGCTTGAAGATTTCATCGCGGAACACCTTTCGCTTATGTGGTATCACTGTAAAACCTGTGCCTGCTAGTGCCATAGCAGCCACCATTACTATCACTGCTGGCAGGAAGAGTGTAAGGAGGTAGCCAAAACCGGCAAAGGCCGCCAGGGCTGCACCCTCCATAGCAAGGAAGCTCACCAGCCCGCTCTGGGCCACCGACTTTATCCTGTCTGACTCATTAGCCAGGTCAAACTCACGATATTCCCTCGAGTGTTCTTTCAAAATAAACTGGAGTTCATTTTTCCTGTCCTCAAAACTGTGTTCACCAAGGTCCTCTACGTCTCCTTTAGTCTTACCCTTTTCTGTCTGCTTGTAGTCAAGGGCTATTTCCCAAAGGGACCTGTTGTTTCTTGTTATATAATCCACGGCGTCATCAATCACCCTATCCAAATCATGTAGGGGGTTAGAAAGGCTGGTCATCTCCTTCCTGAACTTGTCCCCAATCTTTTCCCTGGAGACCATTGAGCCTAACAGGGCACGGGTGGTCATATGGTAGCCCAGGAACGTGTCCAGCCTCTCCTTAAGTCGGGAGAAGGCGGACTCAATCTCCAGCTTGTACTTCTTGGAGTACTCCTGCATGTCCTCCCTCTTGCTCTTCAACCGGGCCTCCAGGCGCTCTATCCCCGCTATCTCTGAATTATAACGGGCAATCTTTGTCTCCAAATCCATCTTTATGTCAGAGAAAACGTTAGAGAGAAAGCGAAGAGGGCTGAGAAACTTTAATTCCATTTTTACTTCGAAGTCCATTTTCTCAAATATGAATTCCTCTAGCTCTTCTATATTGCTCTTCCGGAGTAGCTCCTGGTCTTGGTTTGCCTTGGCTGTGGCGGCCTGTGTACTGGAAATGGCGAGGACCTTAGGGTCGAAGCCAAGGAGTTTATAACAGTTTTTTTCGATAAATGGGATTATTTCGTTGAGCTCCTCTTGAACCTTCAAGTCTATCTTATTTAGCACAATGAGCACCTTGCGGCCCCACTTCCCCTTGAGGAGCTGAAGAAATCTCCTCTCGCTCTCCGTAAGGGGGTTATCGGAAGAGGTAACAAAGATTACAAGCTCTGCACGATGGATAAAATTCTCTATAACTTCTTCGTGCTCTACAAAGATGGAGTTGGTGCCAGGGGTATCAACTAGGGTAATTTCTTTTAGGCTCTCTAATGGGTAGGTGACACGTGATAGGTGTTCATGCAACTGCTCCTGGCCGAAGCTGTCACCATGGGTGAGAAGGACGACATTATGGGTAGTAGGTGTTGGGCCTACTCGCAGGATTCTTTTACCAAGGAGGGCATTTACGAAGGTGGACTTGCCTGAGTTATATTCCCCGGAGATGATTATATAGAAGGGTTCGGTCATCTGTTTGGCCATATCCCGAATCTTTTTCTCAGTATCGGTATGGCCCAGATGGCCGAAAAAACCCTCAACGTCTTTTAGAAGTTCCGAGACCTCATTTAGGGTCCTTTTAAGCTCCTTATTTTTGATAACAACGCTTGTCATTCGTCGTGCATTATCCGGAGCTGGCCACCTGAAATCACAAATTATAGGTATATATCACCTTACGTCAAGAACTTTTTTTGACAAATAAATAAAATTCTCTGTGCCCTCTTGTAAAAGCACGGTAGGGTAAACGCAGGGGCAAGTCTTGCGCATGCCCAGAAACCTGAGAGACCTTAGACTATGTTTTCATCCCCTGTTTCTCTACCTTTGCGCCTCCTATAAGACTCCTCCAGCTCCTTTTTCCTATTCTCAAGCCCCTTCTTACCCAAAAGGGCATTTGTGTTTACCTTGCCTGCCTCGACCCCTGGTTGGTCAAACGGGTTTACACCAAATAATTTGCCGGCCAAGGCGGTCTGGAGCTCAAAGAAATAAAGGAGTTGCCCGATATAAAAGGCAGAGATTTCTGGCAGGTATATTGTGCAGTTAGGCCGCCCGCTCTCGGTTAGTGCTGCCTGGGTTCCCAGCCTCTCGGCCTCCATAAGCTCTTCAAGGGAGTGGCCCGTAAGGTGAGCTAAGTCCTTATCTTGCACATCAATAGGGATTTTTATCGAAGGTTCAAATCTACCAACAGCCAAGAATGTTATAACCTTATCGAAGGGGCCCTCCATATAAAGCTGCAACTGTGAGTGCTGGTCCGTGGGCCCTAGGGAACGGATAGGGGTTGGACCGCAGTGAACGACCTCACCATCTACGGATAGTTTCTTTCCCAAACTCTCTGCCCACAACTGACAGAACCACTCAGCCACACCCTCTAGTTTGGACGAATAAGGCATCATAACGGAGATATGCCTGCCCTTGTAATAGCTGACATACTGTAGCACCGCATTCGTGAGGGCAGGGTTCTGTTTAATGTCATCAGACTGGCAACGGTTGTCCATATATGCTGCACCGGACAAAATCGCCTCAATATCAATGCCGCTTACAGCAGCCGATAATAACCCCACAGGAGTGAGCACAGAAAACCGCCCCCCTACGCCCCTAGGTATATCGAGGGTGGTATACCCCTCCTGGTGGGCAATTCTCCTCAACGCCCCGTCCACCGGGTCGGTGGTGGCTATGAAGTTTCTTCCATAATCGCTTCCAAGCCTTTTCCTCAAGAAGTCTCTGACAATAAGGAACTGTGCTACCGTCTCTACCGTGGTGCCAGACTTGGAGATAATATTGAATACCGTCTTTTCAAGATTAATCAGTCTGAGCAGTCCTTCAAAGATATCCGGATCGATGGTGTCTATGACGTGGACCCTGGGGCACCCTTTCCTCACCTCTAAGAGCTCGTTGTAAAGTGGGTCATTCAGGGCCATGTGCAGTGCAATATTGCCGAGGGCTGAACCCCCTATCCCCAGCAGCACAAAATCCTCTGCCCATTCCTTGAGGTCATTGGCCACCTTTGATACCTTTGCGACCGTCTCTTTATCGTGTGGGAGGTCGAGGAATGGGTGGAGTCCTCTGGACCTTTCTTCCATCAAATCCTTGAAACAATTGGCGGCCCTTCCACGTATGGCCTCAATTTCTGCGCGTGTTATTCCCTGTGCTTTGTCCACGCCCACGCGCTCGGCCATCATGTTATTAAAATCTAGATGAATACTTTGTGTCTCTTTACTCATGGTATTTTGGGTGCACAGTATTTACGTCAATGGTTCATATCGAGAGAGGGAGGCCCAAGGGGGGTCTTTATAATTCTAATCCCTTTAGATAACTGCGGAACTCGTCGCCAAACTCTGGATTCTTCAGGGCCAGTTCAACCGTGGCCTGCAAGAAGCCGAGTTTGCTCCCAGCATCGTACAGCCTTCCTTTTACACGGCAGCCATAAACTGGCCCCGTGCCCACCAGGGTCTTCAGGGCGTCTGTAAGCTGTATCTCGCCCAAGGTACCGGGCTTGGTCTTTTCGAGGACACTAAATATCTCAGGGGGAAGGACATACCTCCCTGTGATGGCCAGGTTCGAGGGTGCCTCCTCCGGCTTTGGCTTCTCAATCAGGTCCAGCACCCTGTAAACGCCATCCTCGAGCGTTTCGGGCCTTATTATCCCGTAGCGGCTGACCTCGGATTGCTCTACCTCCCCTACGGCGATTACAGGTCCCTTGAAGCGATAATATACATCAAGTACCTGACTAAGAGCGGGTGTATCGGAAACCATTATCATGTCTCCCAACAGCACCGCAAAGGGTTCGTCCCCAATTACGTCCTTGGCGCAGAGGATGGCGTGCCCGAGCCCCAGGGCCACACTCTGCCGGACGTAGCAGAAAGGAACAGTGTCAGATATCTTTTTCATCTCTCTGAGGAGCTTGTGGTTACCCTTTTTCTCTAGAAAGGTCTCAAGCTCATACGAGGTATCGAAGTGGTCCTCAATGGCCCTCTTGCCCCTGCCTGTGACCATTACTATCTGCTCTATACCAGAGAGTTCTGCCTCTTCCACCACGTACTGGATCATAGGCTTGTCCACCAAGGGGAGCATCTCCTTGGGCGAGGCCTTGGTAGCGGGTAGAAACCTGGTGCCCAGACCGGCTACTGGTAATACAGCCTTCTTTACCTTCATAGAATCCCCTCTTCCCTCTACACAGTACGCCCAAATCCTCACCTAAGAGGCTGTTGCTCCTGATTTTATATGAGTCAGTCCAGTTATTTCAAGGGAAAAACAAAACACCGAATTTCCTTGACCGGGCGATTTTGTGTAAATAGAATCGCTATTGAGGCCAGCTGCCTCGTTAAATGGATAGGAAAGAGAGCCCTGAAAAAGTCTCCTAACACCATGTTGTCATTCTGAGCGAAGCGAAGAATCTATGATAAAGAGGAGATTCTTCGCCCGCCTCTGGCGGGCTCGGAATGACATTCGGGCCATTTTGTCCCCTTAAATCGATAGGAAAAATGAAGTTACCAAAGGTCCTTGAGCCCCTGGAACTCTCTCGCAATGAATTTGTAGTGCTCTGTGTGTTGTTTTCTACCCTCATGGTCGGCATTATCACCAAATATGTTATTGATAGCCACCTGGGCTCAGGAGAGATAAAGGTCTTAAGGCAGAACCCTGAGGAGCTGACGCTTCGGCTGGACATAAACACGGCAGAGTGGCACGAACTCCTGCCGCTGCCCCAGATCGGGGAGAAGAGGGCAAAGGCCATTGTAGAATATCGCAAGAGGCACGGTCCGTTTACAAGCCTGGATGAGCTATTAAATGTAGGCGGTATAACACCAAAGGTCCTTGAGGCAATTAAGGATTCAGTAAAGATAGAAAATGAAGAGGTCAAGGTTCTTTACGATGAGGATTTGGAGAACGAGGGATGGCTGACTTCAAAATAGTATCGGCATACAGGCCCAAGGGAGACCAGCCCGAGGCCATAAAAAAGCTCGTTGAGGGCTTTGCCAGCGGTAAGACTTGCCAGACCCTTCTGGGTGTAACCGGCTCGGGCAAGACGTTTACTATGGCGAATGTCATTAAGGCCCTGGGCAAGCCTACGCTGGTTATGTCCCATAATAAGACACTGGCCGCCCAGCTCTATAGCGAGTTTAAGGAGTTCTTTCCCCATAATGCGGTCAGATATTTCGTCAGCTACTACGACTACTATCAGCCCGAGGCCTATGTTCCTCAGAGGGACATATATATAGAGAAAGAGGCGACCATAAACCAGGAGCTTGATCGGCTGCGACTCGCCGCCACCAGCGCCTTGATGACTCGCAAGGATGTGGTGATAGTGGCCAGCGTCTCATGCATCTATGGGCTGGGCTCGCCGGAGGAGTATAAGGAGATGTACGTACCAATTAAGAGGGGTGACGGGGTGGAGCGCAATACACTACTAAGAAAACTGGTAGATATACAGTACGAGCGCAATGACCTTACCTTTGAGCGAGGCGCATTCCGTGTGAGGGGAGATGTGGTGGAGGTATTTCCCTCCTACGAGGAGTGGGGTTACCGGATAGAATTCTTTGGGGATGAAATAGACCGACTCACCGTGATAGACCCGATGACCGGTGAGGTGCTGAGCCAGGAGGATTCCCTGGAAATTTACCCTGCCAAGCACTTTGTGATGCCCGAGGGTAGGATAGAAAGGGTGGTGGCGTCTATAGAGAAGGAGCTTGTCTGGTGGCTAGAGGAGCTCAGGTCCAAGGGCAAACATCTAGAGGCCCAGCGCCTTGAGGCACGCACTCGTTACGATATGGAGATGTTAAAGGAGACGGGCTACTGCCACGGTATAGAGAACTACTCCAGACACATAAGCGGTCGTGCCCCTGGGGAACCTCCCTACACACTGATTGATTACTTCCCCGAAGACTTTTTCCTTATAGTGGACGAGTCTCACGTGACCATCCCCCAGATAGGGGGCATGTATAACGGAGACCGTTCCAGGAAGGAGACCCTGGTGGAGTATGGCTTCCGTCTCCCCTCGGCCCTGGACAACCGCCCCTTACGTTTCAATGAGTGGGAAGAGAAGATAAACAGGGTACTGTACGTTTCGGCCACACCTGGCCCGTACGAGCTGGAAAAATGTGGTGGAGAGGTTGTGGAGCAAATCATTCGGCCCACAGGACTGCTTGACCCGGTTATACACGTCAGGCCTGCAACCACACAGGTAAAGGACTTGCTTGAGCAGATAGAGAAGCGGGCGAAAAAGGGTGAACGAGTACTGGTTACAACGCTGACCAAACGCCTCGCAGAGGACTTGAGCGAATATATACAGGATGAGGGTCTCAGGGGTATGTATATTCATTCTGAGCTCGACGCCTTTGAGAGGGTAGAAATCTTGAGAGATTTGCGCATGGGTAGATTTGACGTAGTGGTGGGGGTGAACCTCCTGAGGGAGGGTTTGGACCTGCCTGAGGTATCCCTGGTAGCCATACTTGACGCCGATAAGGAGGGTTTCCTGCGCTCGGAGACCTCGCTCATACAGACCATTGGCAGAACGGCCAGAAACGTAAACGCCGAGGTAATCCTGTACGCAGACACGATAACCTCCTCCATGAGGAGGGCAATAGACGAGACCCGCAGGCGCCGTAAGCTCCAGCTCGAGTATAACCGTAAACACCACATCACCCCCCAGACCATCCGCAAGGAGATACGCAAGGGCATCGAGGAGGAGGTATCGGCAAAGAGGTACGCCCGCGAGGTGGTGGCGGAGACGGAAGAAGAATATATAACACTCGACTATATAAATGAATTAAAGGAAGAGATGCGCGGGGCCGCAGCGAAGCTCGACTTTGAACGGGCCGCAGAACTGAGGGACAAACTTGCCGCCTTACATGCTAAATAGTCCACAAAAATGCAGTAATAGGTTTATGTGAGGAAGTTTCTGGAAATAGATATGGATATAGAATATATGAATTCGTTATTATGCCAAATCATTTACATGGAATAATCGTATTAACCGATTGGTAGGGGCGGAGTAACCCCGCCCCCTACCCCTTAAAACAAATGTCACTCCCATTTGACCTGGAAGAGATAGAGCAGTTAATAGATGTAGCCATAAAGGAGGATGTCGGGGGGGGTGACGTAACAACCGATAGCCTGGTGCCTGAATGGGTGGAGGCCAAGGCGGAGTTCGTCGCCAAAGAGGCTGGGGTGGTGGCCGGGATGGTGGTGGCGGAGCAGGTGTATAAGAAACTGGACAGAAAGGTATCCTTCGACTACCTGGTAAATGAGGGCTCGAAGGTGCTTCCTGGGAGGGCGATTGCTTCTGTAAGAGGTCCCGCCAGGAGCATCTTGTCGGGGGAGAGGATTGCACTTAATTTCCTCCAGAGGCTCTCTGGCATAGCTACCCTCACCGCAAGATACGTAGAAAAGATAAAGGGCCATGAAGCCAAGGTGTTTGACACCAGAAAGACCGTCCCGGGTTGGCGCACGCTGGAGAAATATGCCGTAAAGATGGGCGGCGGGATGAACCACCGCATGGGCCTCTACGACCAGATACTGATAAAGGACAACCACCTGAAGGTACTCGAGGCGGGCCAGGCCCTGGCAAAGGGCGTCCGGCTGGCAAGGGAGAGGGGACCTCAGTGGATGCTTATCGAGGTAGAGGCCAAGTCGCTCGAAGAGGTGGAGGAGGCATTGGCGGCGAGGCCAGACATAATCATGCTGGATAATATGTCCATCGAGGATATCCACAAGGGTATAGAGATTATAAGAAATGCCGGGCTCCAGAAGCCGCCCATAATAGAGGTCTCAGGTGGCGTGACACTGGACAACATTGAGGAGATAGCCCGGGCCGGTCCGGACTGGATATCCGTGGGCGCCCTCACCCACTCCGCCAAGGCCCTGGACATTGCCTTAGAGGTCAGGGGGATGATTTAATTGTAAGGGTGTGTCCTTAGACCTGTCAACGAATAGTCAATGCTTGGTGAGGAAAACATGGGCGTTGAATTTGTTACCGATAGAGTTGTAGATAGCTTAACTTGCACTGCAGAGAACGTTATAAAACTGCTCGGCTATTTGTGTGGAGAACCTATTAGAGCATCCAGTGAGGACAAGCTGCTGCTTGAGAAATTACTCAAGAGAACCCATAGTTTTAATTATCAGCAAATTAATGAAATTTTACTACTGCTAAACCAAGACAGAATAAATGAAGGTTTTTTTGAATTCTTTTTTGGGGCTGCAAGTGACAAACTTATAGATTTTGGAAAACTAAAGGAGGGCGTTAAGAATTTTCGAGGTTTTGCCATGCTCAAGTATGGTGATTTCTGATTCGCATATAAAAGATGGAAAGACTTCGGTAACCGCGAAGACCTAGAAGTCGCCCTTAAGCCTTTTTCGGAGAATAGTAGGAATCTTAAATCCTTGTTCAGAACCAGACCCCGTAAAGTTCTGGAAATTGAGAAAATACGAAAAGATAAGACTTGGCTTTTGGGTTACTTGAGTAAGTCTAAACTAGACAAAGATATAAGCCGTGCTGAAAGTGACGGGGATGAAAAGCGCCAGAAAGAACTGTTAGAAATAGCGGAAGAGAGAGAGTGTCTTCTGAGGGTTGGAGAAAAAAATACTAACATTTATTTAACGTGGGATTATATGGATGTCTACATCGCTACCTCAATGCGGGAGAGTTGGGAATTTGAAGCATGTTTTGATTTTGTGAATACCTTGTTTAAGAATCCTAAGTTTAAAGACCTCAATTTGCGGTATTTTGATCCTACTCAGTCTTTTACAATTAATAGAATAGATAAAGGGTTGATTGAAGGACTGATGATAAAAAGGGCTGCGTGCACAATATACTTAGCACAAGAAACAGAAACCCTTGGAAAAGATTCGGAACTTGCAGCGACACTTGCACAAGGTAAACCTGTAATTGCCTATATACCTAGGGTCGTGAAGAAGAATCTCAAAAAATATCCACTAAAATTCTTTTGGAAAAGATTTATGATTCTCAAAATAGGGGAACATCTTGAGGATTTTGATTTACAAAAGTTGATAGCCAAAAAACTTGGATGCAAAGAGGAAAAAGTAAGCACCGAATTAGAAAAAGTCATTGAATTTCTTGATGATTATGTTACGAAGCAAACCTACTATCTTTACGAGAGTAAAGAGCAAGAAAAATTCTTAGAAGATAAAGAAAAACTCCTCTCAAAGATGTACGATATTTTTGAAATTTGTGAGAATTATTATATGGACAAAAAAGAAATAGAGCTTAGTGAAAGGCATCCCTTGGGAATACAGATGGCCTTGGAATCAGGGGTCGCAAACGGTGTATTAGTTGTTAGATCTATTCGAACATGTGCTAAACTACTTTTTGAGATCCTCACAAATTCTACAAAATTTAACATTGAACACAAAGAAGACGTAACCAGACTCGTTGAAATTACCTCTAGAAGCCCTTTCAGAGTAGTTACAGGCAATACAAAATTATCAAATTCTTTTTGGAATTTCTACTTGTAAAAGTAGGATATACTTGATTAAAATGTTGAGCTAATTGTAAAATAAAAATAGAAAGGAGGAAGTAAGATATGAAGATTAAAAAAGCAACTCGTTATGACCTTACGTGGGAAGATAAGAATCCAGCAGTTTATAATAAAAGCCTTTCAGAAACTATAAGCCGTGTTAAAAAGCAATTAGAAAAACCAAAGAAATCGAAGAAATGATCCTGAACGCTACTCCAGCTCCTCCAGTTCGGCCTTGGGGGCGCGCATCATTAAATCACTTACTGCCTTACAGGGGTCTTTGTCTTCATATAGTATGTGGTAGATTTCTCTACAGATAGGCATATCTACTTTGTGCTTATCCGCCAATAACTTGACCGAACGTGTCGTAAAGACTCCCTCGGCCACCTGTTCCATACCCTCTAGCACCTCTTTTAGCTTCTTGCCTTTGCCTATCTCTAGGCCGACGTATCTATTACGCCCATAGGGGCTGATACAGGTAGTAATGAGGTCGCCTAGCCCAGTGAGTCCGCTGAATGTGGCCCTCTGGCCGCCCATCTTGACGCCCAGTCGGGTTATCTCCACCAGGCCCCTTGTGATGAGGGCCGCCTTGGTGTTGTCTCCAAACTGTAGACCCTCACATATCCCGGCAGCGATGGCTATAACGTTCTTCACCGCTGCACCCATCTCCACGCCCACTGTGTCGGGATTTGTGTAGACCCGGAATCGGTCCGTAAAGAACACCTTTTGTATCTCATTGCACATCCCCTCACCGGAGACCACCACGGTGGTAGGCAGATGCCGCGCCACCTCCTCCGCATGGCTAGGCCCCATCATGAGTGCAATGGGAACGTTGCCGAGGACGTCCCTTATCACCTCGCTTGCCAGTAAGAGTGTGTTGTCTTCTATACCTTTGGCCACGCTCAACAGAGTCATGCCCTTTGCATAGTGGGGCTTAAATTTTTCCATGACGGACCTAAGGTAGGGAGTGGGGACTGCCACGACAATAAGTTCTCTATCATTTGCCGCCTGGGTCAGGTCGCTGGTAAGTGGGAGGTCAGCGGGGATAGGGATGCCAGGGAGATATTTTACGTTCTCCCTCTTTTCTTTTAGGAATTCCACATACTCCTGAGTATTACCCCAGAGTAGGACGTTGTAGTCCTTTTCATAGAGTAAGAGCGATAAGGCGGTGCCCCAACCACCATTGCCCAGAATGGAAATCCTTCTAATGGGCTTCATCTGGTCATGACTTTTCGGTGGGTAGCCCCTCTAAAAGGGGTGCAGAGATTGTCTCGTTCTCGTAGATGGGAAAGGAGGTGCAAATCCCTGTTACCTCTTTTTTGACATTTTTCTTGACCTCGTCATCCCATGGTGCTGAAAGTACGCGGTCCATCCATTCGGCGATTGAGGCCATCTCCTGTTCCTTCATCCCTCGGGTGGTAGCAGCGGCAGAACCCACCCGGATGCCACTGGTCTCGAATGCTCCCCTCTCATCGAACGGTATGAGATTCTTGTTCACATAAATACCTGCCTCCGACAGACACTCCTCTGCGTCCCTGCCCGATACATCTTTATTGGTAAGGTCAAGTAGGAAGAGGTGGTTGTCCGTGCCACCGGTGAGTACCTCGTAACCCCTGTTTATAAGTTCCTGCGCCAGGGTCCGTGCGTTTGCCACCGTTTGTCTCTGACGCTCACAGAATTCGTCGGTCATGGCCTCCTTGAAGCACACTGCCTTGGCTGCAATGGTGTGCATAAGGGGTCCACCCTGCATGCCTGGAAAGACCATTTGGTCGATTTTCGCTGCGTATTTCGCCTTACAGAGTATAAAGCCTCCCCGCGGTCCACCCAGCGTCTTGTGCGTGGTAGAGGTAACGAAGTCCGCATACGGTACGGGGTCTGGATGAATTTTGGCCGCAATAAGCCCGGCTATGTGGGCCATGTCCACCATGAGAAGTGCGCCCACGTCGTTGGCGATTTCCCTGAATTTTGCGAAATCTATAGAGCGGGAGTATGCACTGGCCCCTGCAATAATGAGGTCGGGCTGGAAGTCCCGGGCCTTCTTCATAATGGCATCGTAGTCCAGGAGCTTTGTCTCCCTATCGACACCATATGTGGCGGCCTCATATATCTGCCCTGAGAAATTTTTCTTAAACCCGTGGGTGAGATGTCCACCGTGGGTGATGTCCATCCCCAGCACCTTGTGTTCGGGTGTAAGGGCGGCGAAGTAAACGGCCATATTGGCCTGCGAGCCGGAGTGGGGCTGGACGTTGGCATGCTCTGCACCAAAGAGCTTCTTGGCCCTCTCCATCGCCAAACGCTCCACCATGTCCACATTGTCGCAACCGCTGTAATATCTCTTGTGTGGGTATCCCTCTGCATATTTATTGGTAAGTATAGAGCCCTGGGCCTCAAGAACGGCCGCGGTACAGTAATTCTCAGACGCTATAAGCTCCAGGTGAAACCGCTGTCGCTCCAACTCTGCCTTAATTGCCTGCCAGACCTCTCGGTCAACCTGTTTTAGAGAGCCCATCTAATTTCTTCCTTGTTTCACTAAGAAGCCTTAATCATCGAAGGTCCGTGTCTTGCAAGTTTCTGTCTGAGGAGGGCATCTATGAAATCGTCAATTTCCCCATCCAGCACCGCCTGTGTATTGCCGGTCTCTTTGCCAGTGCGCAAATCCTTTACCAGGTTATAGGGATGGAGCACGTAGGAGCGTATCTGACGACCCCAAGCTATTTCCCCTTTTTCATCGTAGAGCGCAGTTCTCTCCTTCTCTTTCTCCTTCTCCCGCAACTGATAAAGCCGCGCCATGAGCATACTCAGGGCCGTTTTCTTGTTCTTGTGCTGGGAACGCTCGTTCTGGCACTGGACTACAATGCCCGTAGGTAGGTGGGTAATCCTTACGGCAGAGGATGTCTTATTCACGTGCTGTCCACCTGCACCACCGGCCCGGAACGTGTCAACCCTGATGTCCTCTGGCCGTATCTCCACCTCTTCACCCTCCTTCATCTCAGGAACAACATCTACAGCCGCGAAGGATGTGTGGCGCCTCTGGTTTGCATCGAAAGGGGATATCCTCACCAGCCTATGCACGCCAACCTCTGCACTGAGGTACCCATAGGCCCATTCACCTCTTACGTGCACCACCACCCTCTTAATGCCTGCCTCTTCTCCTGGCTGTAGGTCCACTACCTCATGGGTGTAACCGTTTTTCTCCATCCACCGGCTGTACATCCTGAGGAGCATAGCAGCCCAGTCGCATGACTCTGTACCTCCTGCACCGGCGTGTATGCTTAGATACGCATTACTGCGGTCGTGGGGGTGGCTGAGCAAGGCCCTGAGTTCGACCCCCTCCAACCTCTTTTGAAAGGTCCGGATATCTTGCTCCAGCTCCGGGGCTATTGTTTCGTCCTCATCGGCCAGTTGAGCAAGTACAACAAGGTCCTCCCAGGAACTCTCCAGTTCTTTAAATGGCGTGGTTATATCTTTAAGATATTTGAGCTTTTTCAGGATTTCCTGGGCCTTTTGCTTGTCTTTCCAGAGGTCCCCAGATGCCACTTTTTTCTCTAGCAGCCTCTGCTCTTTCCCCTTGGCTGCTATGTCAAAGAGAGTCTCTAAGGTTTAGGAGGCGTTCACGGAGGGGAGTTAAATCTCTTTCCATACTGCTGAACCTTTTCGCTTGTTGAGTGTTTTTACTTTAACAACTGAATTATATTTTGAAGCATCATGAAAGTCAAACTGTTTTTCACTAGGGTACCATCCCAGCTTGCGCTAGCGGGTATTATGTAATAAAATTAGTATCGGCGTACCCAGGGGCTGTGTAGCTGCCCCATTTATTATTTTTATTGTAGTGGTTGAGCCATACCAGAGGCAGGTCTGCCTACGGCGTGACTGCCACGCTACATCAGAATGAAAGAGTGTAGTTGCCCCATTTATGGGGCTTATAAGCTCGATGAATCGAGCAACTACAGAGCGGACAGACCTAAAGGTCTGTTCCTACGCTGGCTTCGTCAACGGCCTTAAAATTTACGTACACAGGTGCTCATGCGTGTAATCGCTGGTATAGCCAAAGGGAGACATTTATACTGCCCCAGGGGTCTAGGGATAAGGCCTGCACGGGACAGGGTAAAGGAGTCCCTCTTCAACATCCTGGGAGGGCTTGTAATAGACCGTCCTGTCCTTGACCTCTTTGCTGGCACGGGGGCCATGGGTATAGAGGCACTGAGTAGGGGTGCACAGTCCTGCCTGTTTGTGGAGAATAATGTTTCGGTAATATCGTACATACATAGGAACCTTCGTACTGCAGGGCTGGAGTCCAGGGGCAAAGTACTCAAGATGGACGCATTTCGGGTCTTGCCTCACTTTGTGAAGAAGGGCGTGTACTTTGAGCTAGCCTTTGTTGATCCCCCTTACAAGATTGTGGAGGACACTAGAGACAGAAAAAGGCTTATCCGGCTCCTCGAGGGCCTCACAGAGCGCAATATATTGAGGTATCCTGGAATTGTCGTACTTGAGTACAGGGCCAAGCGGGTCGAGATGCCTGATAATATAGGCAGACTTGTCCGCTTTGACGAGAGGAGCTACGACGCTACTCACCTCGGCTTTTGGCACCTTTCAGAGGAATAACGTTAGGGCGCGGTCTGCCTGAAGTGTATTACTTCACAATTTTCGTAACAGTTTAGTAGGAGTTATTGGATGCTTCTTTAATTCCCCCCTCCCTTGATGGGAGGGGGTTAGGGGGAGGGTGGCTGTGAATCTTGTACGTTAGGCTGTTCACCCCCACCCTTGCCCTCCCCCGTCGAGGGGGAGGGGAACATATATCTGTATTTCCCAGACTGAATTTCTCAAAGGTATCAATCTGATGGGCAAGAAGAAGACCATTAGTCTGACCGCCCCTGCAAAGATAAACCTCTTCTTGGAGGTGCTGGGTAAGAGGCCCGATGGCTATCATGAGTTGGAGACGGTCATGCAGGAGATAGACCTGGTAGACACACTGACGCTAGAGGAGATGGACAGAGGTATAGAGCTGACCTGTACAGGGCAGGATGTCCCGTGTGACGAAAACAACCTTGTGTGGAAGGCCGTCAGTATATTCCAGGAAGAAACCGGTGTTAAAAAGGGGGTTAGGATCCACTTGGTGAAAAGGGTCCCGGTGGCGGCAGGGCTTGGGGGTGGAAGCTCCGATGCCGCCGCCGTGCTAAGGGGTTTGAACATCTTATGGAACATGGGGTTAAGTGAGACAAGACTAATGGATATGGCTGCGCAACTAGGCTCAGACGTCCCATTTTTCATAAAGGGTGGCACTGCATTGTGTAAAGGAAGAGGGGAAATCGTGACCCCATTGGCGGTGAGGCACAGATTCTCATATATCCTCCTTTATCCTAATATAAGAGTTTCTACAGCTAACGTTTACAAAAACCTGAGAATTGATTTGACAAGAGGAAAAAAAGATGTTAATTTCACCTGTAATGCACTTTTGTCGGATGATATTGGCTCTTTAAACAGCTCGCTCTTTAACAGACTAGAAGAAGTAGTTTTTGAGTTATATCCAGAGCTTCGGAAATTTAGAGACCTTCTTGAAAGCTATCTTTCCAATAGGGTGCTGTTATCAGGAAGTGGCTCTGCTATCTACGGACACTGTGAGAACCAAAGGGAGGCGGAAAAGATTGAAGAAGAGCTAGGTAAACGAGGCATAAAGAAGGCTTTTGTAGTATCAAATTTATTGGCTACTGCGTCGGCCTGAAGTAAAAAGAGGGGGGTTGTACCGTGGAGATTACAGAAGTCAGAGTAAAACTAACCGAAGCCAAGAAGAACCGTTTGCAAGCCTTCTGCAGTATTACTATTGACAATGATTTTGTAGTAAGAGACCTGAAGGTCATCGAGGGCCAAAAAGGCATCTTCGTGGCCATGCCCAGTAGGAAGTTGACCGACAGGTGCCCAAAGTGTGGCGGGAAGAACCATATTCGTGCATCCTATTGTAGCGAATGTGGTGTAAGGCTGGATGAGAAACGTGAGCTGAAAAACCAAGACCCCGGAAAAGTAAAGCTCTACGCAGACACTGCACATCCGATAAACTCTAAATGCCGGGAATATATACAGCAGCGTGTACTAACAGCATATAAAGAAGAATTGCAGAGGTCTACCCAGCCGGGATATAAACCTCCCAAGATGATGGATGAGGTTGGTGTTGAGTATGAAGAGGAGTACAGGGAGCAACGCTTTGGAGAGGGTATTTTACCTTAATGTGAGACCCGCCCTATCTCTATGCTTGGCGGCGCGCTCTTAGTTGGTCAGGCCACCTAAGTCGCCTACCCGCGAGCTAAGATTTTCTGAGTCCCCTTGTTTTGTAATGGCGACCTACCTTTTTTCTTTTTTGTATTATTTATAAACGGTAGGATTCTTTAAACAAAATGGCAAAGACAGGTGCACAGGTACTTATAGATACTTTAATCAATAAAGGGGTGAAATACGTCTTTGGCATCCCGGGTGGTGCTGTTTTGCCCCTTTTTGACACCCTCTATAGTTCCCCCATAAAGTTCATACTGACCAGGCATGAGCAGGCTGCAGGGCATGCGGCAGATGGTTTTGCCAGGGCGACAGGCGAGGTCGGTGTCTGCTTGGTGACCTCTGGACCCGGCGCCACCAATCTCACTACCGCCATCGCCACCGCTTTCATGGACTCGGTGCCTATTGTGGCCATCACGGGACAGGTAAAAACCAACCTTATAGGAAATGATGCCTTCCAGGAAGCCGATGTGATAGGCATAACACGTCCCATTACCAAACACAGCTACCTTGTAAAGAGCCTGGACGATTTGCCAAGGGTTTTAAACGAGGCCTTCTACATTGCAAGCACAGGCAGGTGTGGCCCGGTCGTGATAGACCTTCCTGTTGACATCACCATGGAGTGCTCGAACGGCCCATGTCCGGGAGAGATTGACCTGCCTGGCTATAAGCCCAAATACCATGGTAATCCAAGGCAAATTAAGGTTGCAGCCGATACCATAAACGATTCCCAGCGGCCTGTGCTATACACTGGAGGTGGTATCATCCTATCGGGGTGCTCACGAGAGCTCCTTGCACTTGCCGAAAAGGCCAATATACCCGTTACTACTACACTTATGGGCCTTGGAGGATTTCCCGAGACCAGTGCCCTTTCGCTTGGGATGTTGGGAATGCACGGCACGGGCTACGCCAACCACGCCGTTCAGGAGTCAGACCTGCTCATAGCAGTTGGCGCGCGCTTTGATGACAGGGTCACCGGAAAGATCGATGAATTCGCACCAAACGCCAAGGTTGTCCATATAGACATAGACCCGGCCTCTATCAGTAAGAACGTCCAGGTGGACGTCCCAGTGGTGGGCGATGCTAAGAACATCCTCATTGAGCTTCTAAAACATGTGCGCTTTGTGGAAAGGAAGGAATGGTTTAACAAGATTAACGAATGGAAGAAGAAATACCCCCTCGCATACGACAACAGCGGAAAAGACGTTAAACCGCAGTACGTTGTTGAACAGATATACGAGGCCACCAAAGGCGAGGCCATAATAACTACAGAGGTGGGCCAAAACCAGATGTGGGCCGCACATTATTACACATACACTAGGCCCCGTAGCTTTATCTCCTCGGGCGGGCTTGGTACCATGGGTTACGGATTTCCCGCTGCAATAGGCGCACAGTTGGGGTGTCCCGATAAAACGGTGATTGATATAGCAGGTGACGGAAGCTTCCAGATGAATGTTCAGGAATTGGCTACTGCCGTGCATTATCATCTGCCCGTAAAGGTGGCGATACTAAACAACGGATACCTGGGGATGGTCCGTCAGTGGCAGGAACTCTTTTACAATAAGAGATACTCTCAGACAAGACTGAATGATAATCCAGACTTTGTCAGAATAGCAGAGGCGTATGGCGCCAGAGGATTTCGGGTGGAGAAGAAAAAAGACGTCAGGCCTGTTATCGAGGAGGCCCTGTCCATAAAAGGGCCCGTTGTGCTGGACTTCAAGGTAACAGAAGAAGAAAATGTCTTCCCTATGGTTCCAGCGGGCCAGGCTATTAACCGAATGATAGGCGGCATGGCCTAGAGACAAGTTATTATGAAACACACAATATCAGCTATAGTTGAGAACAAGGTGGGTGTCCTGGCCAGGATCGTTAGCCTCTTCAGCAGCAGGGGGTTTAACATAGATAGCCTCAATGTTGGTGAGACCGACAGTCCTAACCTATCCAGGCTGACTATCGTCGTCAATGGGGACGATGCCGTGCTGGAACAGGTTAGGAAACAGCTTGGCAAGGTCATAGATGTGGTCAAGGTGAGTGACCTTACAGATCAGCCCTACGTAGAGAGAGACCTGGTGTTGGTCAAGATTAATGTCCCACCGGGGAAAAGGGGTGAGATATTAGAGGTTGTAGACATCTTTAGGGGGAAAATTGTTGATGTAGGGCAGAAGGACATGATAGTAGAACTCTCGGGTGCGGAGGATAAGGTAGAGGCTATGTTAAAACTCCTTAGGCCCTATGGTGTAAAGGAGGCGGCCAGAACGGGCCAAATCGCTATGATGAGGGGAACAAAATAACGTGGCAACAATATACTACGACAAGGATGCAGACCTGAACCACCTGAAGGGAAAGACAGTATCCATCATAGGCTACGGTAGTCAGGGCAATGCCCAGGCCCAAAACCTTAGGGACAGCGGCCTGGACGTCCTAATAGGTCTTCGTCCCGGTGGGCCCAGCCACTCCGTCGCCAAAAACCATGGCTTTAGCCCAGTAAGCATTGAGGAGGCAGCAAAGGCGGGTGACCTTATACACATATTGCTGCCAGACGAGGTACAGGTAGGTGTATACAATTCCCAGATAGGTCCCTACCTGAAAGAGGGGAAAACCCTCAACTTTTCTCACGGGTTCAACATCCACTTCCGCCAGATAGTGCCGCCGAATGAAGTAGATGTGATAATGGTGGCCCCGAAGGGACCTGGAAAATTGGTACGGTCTGAGTATCAAAAGGGTGGGGGCGTGCCCTGTCTCATGGCGGTGTACCAGGACGCATCTGGCAAGGCAAAGGACATTGCCCTGGCCTACGCCAAGGGTATAGGTGGCACCCGTGCCGGGGTCATCGTGACCACCTTTGCCGAGGAGACAGAGACGGACCTATTTGGGGAACAGGTGGTGCTATGTGGAGGTGTATCTGCATTGATAAAGGCAGGTTTTGACACCCTTGTGGAGGCAGGCTATCAGCCGGAGCTTGCATACTTCGAGTGCATGCACGAGATGAAACTAATTGTGGACCTGTTCTATGAGGGTGGCCTTGCCCATATGAGACGTTCTATAAGCAACACCGCCGAGTACGGAGACCTTACCAGAGGCCCCAGGATAATCAACAAAAAGACCCGCAAGGAGATGAAGAAAATACTCCGAGACGTCCAGAGTGGTAAGTTTGCCAAGGAATGGGTCATGGAGAACCAGACCGGTGGGGCCCACTTCGAGGACCTCCGCCAAAAGGAAAAGGACCTGCTCATTGAAAGGGTAGGCAAAGACCTTCGTCAAAAGATGAGCTGGATAGAGGTAAAATAGTTGTGGTTTTCCTAACCTTAAGGTACAATAATACTTGTAATGGTATTTTTCCCTTAAGGTGGCGTTGTAATGACCCGAATTACCGTATTTGATACTACCCTGAGAGATGGCGAGCAGTCTCCAGGTGTGAGTCTCAACCTCCACGAGAAGCTGCAGATAGCCCACCAGCTGGCACGTTTGGGAGTGGATGTTATCGAGGCAGGTTTTCCTATTGCCTCTCAGGGAGACTTCGACGCAGTCAAGGCCGTGGCCGATGAGGTGAGAAACGTCAGTATATCGGCCCTTGCCCGTACCCTGGAGAAGGATATAAACCGTGCCGCCGAGGCCCTCAAGGGCGCAGAAAGACCCAGGATACACGTGTTTCTTGCCACCTCTGAAATCCACAGACGGCACAAGCTCAAAAAGGCAGAGAAGGAGATACTCAGGCTGGCCACGCACGCCGTGAGCCATGCAAAGAAGTTTACTGCCGACGTAGAGTTCTCGCCAGAGGACGCCTCTAGGACCGAGCCCGAATTTCTGCGTGAGGTAGTAGAGGCAGTAATAGATGCTGGTGCCACTACCATCAACATCCCTGACACGGTGGGATATGCGGTGCCAGAGGAATTCGCCAAGCTGATTGATTACCTCATAAGGGAAACCAGAGACATAGACAAGGCCACCCTGAGTGTCCACTGTCACAATGACCTGGGGCTGGCCGTTGCCAATACGCTTGCGGCCATGAAGGCTGGAGCTACCCAGGTGGAATGTACCGTCAACGGAATTGGGGAGAGGGCAGGTAACGCAGCACTTGAAGAGATAGTCATGGCCCTCAACACCCGCAAGAATTTCTTCAACTACACCACGGGCATCGTCGTCCAGGAAATAATGACCACCAGCCGCCTGGTGAGTAGCCTCACCGGGCTTCGTGTACAGAGGAACAAGGCAATAGTCGGGGAAAATGCCTTTGCACACTCCTCAGGTGTACACCAAGACGGCATCATAAAAGAGCGGACCACCTATGAAATAATAAGGCCCGAGGATGTAGGAAGGGGAAAGACCCGGCTTCCTCTGGGAAAGCTCTCCGGGCGAAACGCATTCGTGCAGAGAATCAAGGAGTTAGGGTACGGACACCTCACTAAAGACGAGTTGGAGGAGGCCTTCAGGGAGTTTAAGACCCTGGGCGATAGAAAAAAGACCATCCATGATGAAGATATAGAGGCAATTGTGATAAATATACTCGAGGAAAGCCCACCTATCTTTCGCCTCGAGAGTCTGAGGATAGACTGCGGCCCCAGCACCACTCCACTGGCAGAGGTGCGTCTCAGGATGAGGGATGACCGAGTAGAGGAGTATGCCACCGTGGGCGACGGCCCCATTGACGCACTCTTTAAGGCCATAGACCTGATAACGGACATCCCTGGAAAGCTGCTCGACTACCAGGTCCGCGCCGTCACCAGCGGTAAGGATGCCATGGGTGAGGTGAGCGTTGAGGTGGATTTTGAGGGGCAGGTCCAGAGGGGAAGGGTGGTCAGCTGTGACATCATCGAGGCAAGCGCCAGGGCATACCTCAACGCCGTAAACAAGGTGGCACAAAAGACCGCCCGCAAGTCACCTGAGGAGAAAAGAGAAGTGACACAAAGGGAAAAGGTCTGAGATACCATTCAGAGACCAGCCACTCCTCTCTGAATAAGAGCTATTGGTTATTGCGCCCGTCCCTACGGCTAAACTCTTGATGTAGTACGACCAGGCACTAGCGAGAGCGGGAAGAGATTGATGCCACATTATTCGCCAAACTGCAACCGATTAGTTGAAATGGCAAAAGATCAAGATGGATTAAGTAGGAAAAGTCTTGATCCTGAACTTTGGCAATTTACTAGAACATGGATTGAAAGGTTTCGTACCACCCATGAGGACAATTATGCAGAGAAATTCATATACCTATGGGTTACTATTAATGCATGGGCATCTATGGCAGTTCCCGATATAACCAGAAATCACGAAGATGCCTATCTTGTTCATAGTATGGCGGCAGATAAGAAATTCAAAGAGCGATTCAAAAAATATATTTCTGAAGATAATTGTTTTCTGAAGAAAGTTGAAGACCTTATTAGTCTTGCTCCAGTCTTTTAGGTTCTCTGGCTACGGAATAATCATATCGATTCTTGGAATAATAAAAACGAATTACGTGAAGAGTTCGTTAAAAGGGTTAAAGCTAAAAACCCCCCTATGAGAGCTTTTGCTCCATCTTGTGCAATTGAGCATTATGCTGTAGGAGAACCTGTCCCTTTAGACTGGCCACATGTTTTGCATATGATTTACAAGGTCCGATGTAACCTTTTTCATGGTGGAAAAAGATACGATAGTTCAAGGGATAGACGATTTATTGAGTTGGCTTATTCAATATTATGGAAATTGTGGCGACCAGAGCTACCACCGTATTTAAGAAATGATAGTTCATATATATGAGAAGATGGAAGAAAAGAATGTAGCGTGCGAGCTTGCTCGCACGTAATCGTGGCGTGTCATTGCGAGGGACGGAGTCCCGAAGCAATCTCCTGTGTGTTCGAGAGATTGCTTCGCTTCACTCGCAATGACAAAAGAGGGGACACCACACTTTATCCCGGCTTTTTTATCTTAACATCAGCACGATGCGGAAGCTCATCCTCAAGCATCATCTGGTAGGCATCTCGAATTTTTTTCTTATAATTCCTGTAAAGACTTTCCTTGACTGAATGTCCCTGGAACCCCCCCTTAACCTCCCCACATACCAGCCACCGTCTATCTAGTACTCTAGAGTAAAATGTTTTAACATCTTGTATAATTACCTCATGTGGAGATTTAACATTTTTCGTTGATTAAAGTAGCACCTCAGACAGAACGTGTCAATGAGTAGATACTTACGTTTATTTATGGTATAGTCTTTCATGCTCTGCATCCCCATAACCGCTACCACCACCAAAGAGGCCCTCAGAGATATGCACTCAGCCTCGGAGCTGGCAGACCTCTTAGAGCTGCGCCTCGACTATATAAAAGCCCCTGATGTAGAGACCCTTATCGAGAGAAAACCGAGGCCCGTCATCGTAACCTGCAGACCAGAGAGGGAGGGCGGGAGATTTACGGGTCCCGAGGACAAGAGGATAGCCCTGCTGGAAAAGGCCGTGGATTTAGGGGCCGAGTACGTGGATATAGAACACGACTCGGCGGTCGGTGAGTTCGTCGAAAGGGCCGGGACAAAGGTAATCGTATCCTACCACAATTTCTCAGAGACACCCGCCGACACCGAACTGAGAGAAATCCGCCAGAGGCTCACAGACACAGGCGCACACGTGGTAAAGATAGTTACATTTGCCCAGAAAATTACAGACAACTTAAGGTTGTTCAGACTCCTTGAAGGGGCACGTACACTCACGGTCGCCTTCTGTATGGGTGAGCTGGGTCAGGTAAGTCGAATCCTTGCCCCCAAATACGGGAGCTTCCTGAGCTTCGCATCCCTGGGTAAAGGGAAGGAGTCTGCCCCTGGACAGCTATCTGTAAGAGAATTGCTAGATGTCTACAACTTTCCCAGGATAAACCGCTCGACCGATGTATACGGCCTTATTGGAAACCCCGTTGGCCACAGCCTGGGGCCCCTGCTGCATAACACCTGTTTCAGGGAAGAGAAACTCAACGCCGTGTATCTACCGTTCAAGGTAGAAGACCTCCCCTCGTTCATTAATGGATTTAAGTCGCTCAACGTCCGTGGCTACAGTGTCACCATCCCCCACAAGGAGGCAATCCTTGACCTGCTTGATGAGCTAGACCCACTTGCAAGGTCTATAGGTGCGGTAAACACTGTGGTAAATAGAGATGGTAGGCTGGTAGGATACAATACAGATTCAACCGCCGCCACCAAGGTGCTGGAGGATAGGCTGGCTGAAAACGGTAGCTCTATCAAGGGAAAAAAGGTGACCATCGTGGGTGCCGGCGGTGCGGCACGCGCAGTGGCATTTGGTCTAAGGGAAAAAGGGGCAGAGATAACCATCGTTAACCGAACACAGGCCAGGGCAGAGACACTGGCAATGGACCTGGGATGCCACTGCAAAAAATTCGGGGAACTGGGGAAACTGGACACCGAGATACTGGTAAACTGCACCAGCGTGGGCATGCACCCAAGGACAAGTGATACTCCGGTGCCTGTAAAGGCGTTGAGGCCGGGGATGTGGGTCTTTGATGCCGTATACAACCCACCTGAGACGCGGCTACTCAGGGAGGCCGCTGCTAAGGGCTGCCATGTAATGAGTGGGGTACGGATGTTCGTACTCCAGGCCGCCCAACAGTTCGAACTCTGGACCGGCAGGCCGGCGACCCTTGAACTCATGAATAGGGTCATCAAGGCTAACATTATAGGGGCAAAATAATAGGGCACTGTAGGGGCACGTTGTAACGTGCCCCTACAAATGGTTAAGCAAGTCTGCCAAAGGCGGATCTCTGCTTCCAGCACGACTCGACCGCTACAGAATGGGCGTAGGGGCAATTCATGAATTGCCCCTACGGCTTTTAGGCAGGTAAAACATTTGTAAGCAAATACCATGAACATAGTTCTTGTTGGTTTTAGAGGTACAGGCAAAACAGTTGTAGGCAAACTTGTGGCCCAGCACCTGGGCTGGGAGTTTATTGATGCAGATGACTACCTTGAGAAGAGAACGGGTAAAGACATAATGACTGTCTTTGATAAAGGGGGAGAGAAATCGTTTAGAGAGATGGAAGAATTTATAATTGCTGAGTTGTGCGGGCTGGAGCACAAGGTCGTCGCCGCCGGCGGTGGGGCAGTGCTCAGTAAGAAAAATGTAGAAAACATGAAAAGAAGTGGCGTGGTAATCCTCTTAGAGGCCGATGCCGATACCATCTACAAACGCCTCCAGGCCGACCCCAGGACCCGAAGGCAGCGCCCTCGACTCACCGATAGGGACCTCTACGATGAGATAGTTCATTTACTTGAATACCGCAGGAAATACTATAAGAAGGCCGCCGATTATAAGATAGACACCTCCAAGCTGACCCCAGAGGGAATAGCCCAAGAGATAATAACCACCTTTAGGGAGAAATTAAGGGAGTGATTTGCCTCAACCACCTTTTTCTTGACCCTACAATCCACAAATGATAGATTGGGTACCTTAAGGATGACCGTAAAAGTTTGTCTTAAAATCGTAGCGCAGACTGCGCCACAAGTTTGCTCGGTTGAGGCGTATTTGCCCAAGGGCACACCAGAGGCGGATCTGCCTATGGCATCACATGACTATTGCTACTTAAAGAAGTAGGTGAAGGTGATGTCCAAGCTCACCCATTTCGATGAATCGGGGGCATCCAGGATGGTGGATGTGACAGGAAAGGACGTCACAGACCGTGTAGCTACTGCCCATGCCAGCGTCACCATGCGCCCCGAGACCCTCAGGCTGATACTGGATAAGAAGGTTGCCAAGGGAGATGTACTTGAGGTAGCCAGGGTGGCCGGTATAATGGCTGCAAAGCGGACGGGTGGACTCATACCCATGTGTCACCCATTGAATCTCAACTCCGTTAAGATTGACTACACAAATAATGGTGCGGACACCATTGATATACTCTCAGAGGTGCGGGTGACGGCGCGGACGGGTGTAGAGATGGAGGCCCTGGTGGCCGTCACCGTTTCGGCCCTCACCATATATGACATGTGCAAGTCTGTGGACAGGGCCATAGTTATAGGCGACGTGCATCTTGTAAAAAAATCAGGGGGCAAAAGTGGAGAATTTACCTTTCATGCATAAGGTAGATTTCCGCCAAGAAGATAGACAGTCCCGCCATCAGCTGTACGTGGCCCCTGCGTCGAGTAAATCCAGAAGTACTTAGAAACGTATCCTATCGGCCTTTTCGCAAAGGAGGTGACAGGTATGGATAGGTTAAGAAACCCTCGGTTTATCTTAAGTCTTATCATCATTGTATTATTTATTGGTTGTATCACTACGGTACAGACAAAGACGATAGAAGCAAAGAGAGCACTACTATCCACCCAGAAATTCTTTGCCGAGCTTAGGGGTGAAAAGATCGAGTCCGATGATTCTGGGATCCTATTCCGTGGAGGTGGTCTGACGGCCACGTATTCAGGTCCTGAAGAACTATTTCCGGCATATGGAAAATACGGAAAACTGTTTTCCTTCATGCCCCTGATACGCTGGTATGACCCGGACCACTACTTCAGTGGTGATTTTCATCCCGGCAGTCCGGTACAAGGCGAGTACGAGAATGACGAATGTGTCCTCTGCCACAGTGTACAGACACCTGGTATAGTGGCCCAGTGGAAGCGCAGTGAGCATGCCTCTCCGCCATGGGGAAAAGAGGTTGTAGGCTGTGACAGATGTCATGGCAATGACCACCAGAAGCTTAGAATGCCCTCCTACAATACCTGTGGCGAATGCCACAAGGAGCAGATGAATGGGCATAGGGCTGGGGCAGTGGGCTCGCACGCACATGCATATAGGGTTAGCGTCCTCGAGGCCGCCTGGCAGATAGAAAAGCCCGCCGAAGAGGTCTCGGCATGTGCCACCTGTCACGCCATTGCCGAGAACAGGTGTGACGGATGCCACACCAGGCACGACTTCTCCCTGGCTGAGGCCCGAAAGCCAAATAACTGCGGGGTCTGCCACACCGGGCTTGACCACTATGAGTACGAGATGTACATGCAGTCCTATCACGGGATGCTCTATCAGGCAGGGGGTGCCCTGTGGGGCTGGATAGAGCCCTTGAAACCCGAGAACTATAAGGCGCCGACCTGTGCGTACTGCCACATGCAGGGGGGAGAACACAACGTGATGAAGACGGCCACCATACACTCCAATATGGGGACGTCACTGGTGGACAGGGGTGCCCCGCAGTTTAAGGCAAAGCGTGATGGATGGGTTAAGCTATGCCAGGGGTGCCACTCACCACGGTTTGCCAGGGACCAGCTAGAGGCCGTGGACGAGGCCGTTAAGGTGAGCTTTACCAAGTATCGTGAGGCCATGGGCATAGTAGCCAGCCTGTATCAGGAAGGGGTCCTAGACCCCATGCCAGAGGACCTGGCACCTGACTGGACCGGGCACTACACCTTCAGCGTCTTCCCAGGTGGAGAGGGCCGTATGCACAATAGCTCAGAGATAGAGAGGCTGAGTTTTGAGCTCCTGGTGTATATCACCAACGCTGTGTACAAGGCCATGAGTCACTTTGCCTGGTATAATGCCACCTATGGACTCGGGGCCTTTAAGCAGGACCGCTGGCTCACCCAGATAAAGGCAGAGGCCAGCCGGCTGAGGAGGTTTGCAGCTATAGAGAGTAAGCTTGGCATAACTCACGAAGCGGATGAATTCTGGAAACACGGGGAATACACTGACCTGCTCCTGGGCTGGAAGATAAAGGAAGGGAAGGTGACCTCAGGCGAATAGAAGTCCTGGTGAGGAAATTAAAAGGGGTAGCACAAGCAAGGTTGTGCTACCCCTTAATTTTTTATCTCCTCCTACCCTTTTCGGCAAGGATTTTGTCGTAGAGGAATCCTGCGGCTATACCGCCCAGTATCGGGCCAATCCAATATATGATGTGGTTTTCGAAGAAACCCGAGGCGATGGCCGGGCCAAACGTCCGGGCGGGATTCATGGAACCACCCGTTATAGGGCCACCCACCAGAACACCAAAGAGAAATACAAGGCCTATGGCAAGACCTCCAAAGCCCTTGGGTGCCCGAGGGTCCACAAGCATGGCAAAGACAGTAAGCACCAGGAAAAAGGTAATGATGAACTCCATGGTCAGGGCTTGGGAGACGTTAACACCTGCGCCTAACGTTGTTACTCCGAGGTGGGTCGAGGCTAATGCATCTGGAAAGAGCACCTTCAAGAGAAGGCCACCCACCGTGGCACCTGCAAGTTGAGAACCTATATAGAATATGGCCTTATTGGCCTCCATTCTTTTGGTGACCCAGAAGGCAACAGTGGTTGCTGGATTTATATGGCCGCCAGATATATAACCTATGGAATACACCACCGTCACCACCACGAAGCCAAAGGCAATAGCTATACCCAAGAGACCTATACCCGGCTCCCCGGCCTGTTTTAAATAGTAGTTTGTACATACTGAGCCAGCACCAACAAAGACCAAGGCAAAGGTGCCCACAGCCTCAGCAATATATGGTTTGCAGTTATCCATATCCCTTTTCTCCTGTTGAGAGTGGTGTTTAGGTACTCTTTAAAGTGCCTGTAAGGGCCATGCGGGCTACCTTCTCGGTAGCATTTTAGTAGTAGGCAATTGCAACAAAGAGCACCCTTTTTTGTGGTTTTCAGGGACGAACGATGTTACCAAAGGGCACTTAGCTTCGCAGAAAGCTATCACATGGACTTGGTCCTGTCAAGGGAAAAATCTCGTCAATATCCCATATATTGTACATTTACCGGCTCATCAGTTCCCTATATAGGGCCATTTCCCTTTCTGCCTCCTCCTTCATCCCTTTCTTTTCGTATACAATCCCTAACTGGTAATGGGCCCTAGGATTGCGAGAGTTCAACTCCGTAGACTTCTTAAAGGCCTGGATGGCCTCGTCCAGGGTCCCCTTCTTGGCAAGTGCCATGCCCAGGTTCACATAGCCCATCTCAGGGTGTTGGTTGAACTCTATCTGTTTCTTGAATTCGGAGATAGCCTCGTCAATGTGGCCCTTTTTTATGTAAAGCACGCCCAAAATGGAATGCATGTTACCTTTATCTGGGTGGTCCTTTAATCGGGCTTGACAAAGTGCTATACCCTCATCTGTCATGTCTTTATCATAATAGGCCAGTGCAAGTTCGTAGTGCACCCTGGGATGGTTAGGATTTATCTCCAGAACCTTTTGGTACTCATGGATGGCGTCATCAAGCTTACCTGTACTTGCGTAAGCAAGTCCAAGCTCAAAGCGGACATCAACAAAATTCGGGGCTGCCTCTAAGACCTTTTTGAATTCGGCAATCGCATTCTCATACATGCCATATTCCGCATAATTGTGTCCCTGTATATAATGGGTCCGGACCTGAAGCTGAAGCACATCCTTAGTCGAGATGTTCTGCTTATCCTCAGCCGTTAAAAATGTTCCAGATGAAATGCTTACAAGCATTGTTGCACACAGCAAGATCTTTCTCATGAATTCTCTCCAATCTTCTAAAAAACTACAGATAAAGGGTCTACCATCTTAGGAAAGACACCCTTGTCTATACTAACACCGTCAAGAAATAAAACGTAGCTGTATCTACCGTAGTGAATTAGTTTCCGTCCCGCTGCCCTGACTGCCTCTGGGCTTAGACCAAGAAAGAGACATACCCCACGACCATTTCTAAAGGGATTAGATAGGCAAAAAAGCAGGGCCGCCCCTTCTTTATCATATCTTGTTCCGTTCAAGACGAATGCCCCGTCCTCAAACCTTAAGGAGGGCGGAACTGCCTCCGGTAATCTTTTTACCACAAGATTATCATCTGGGCCACCCAGCAAGAAAAGTCCTCTGGACAGGTCCTCCTCTTTTACCTCTACGTCTGGCTTGATGAGCGCTTGGTGCTTAAGGTATTGCGACAAAGCCCTGTACTCCTTGATGAGACGGCTGCTACCCCGTGTCGGGTAAACGACCAGCATCTCCCTATCTCCAAGTACCTTGTCGAGGGTAGGAGGGATTTCTTCAGGAATGAGGCGACGGAACACATCAACTCCAGGGTCCACATACAGGCCCTTGGGTCTTGATTCAGAAAAGAGTGAATATCTCTGGCGTGGCGAGTGCACCTCGAGTTGGTGTCTGGATTTTTTACCATCTACAGTGACCAAGACCACGGGCACCGGCAGGCGGTAGTCAGGGGGCTTTTGGGATAGCTCAAGGTCCACCCTATAGGGGCCGCCTTTCCCTACCTCCACCACTTCCGCATTCCTCAGTTCTAGCAGGGGCGCACCCTTCTCGTATATCCACTGCCTGAAGAACCACCCTAAATCCCTGCCCGAAATCTCTTCAAAGGTCTTTCTAAAATCCTCCCACGTGGTTTGCTTCCACTTCCTCTCTCTATACACGCTCTTAAGGGCCTTTGAAAAGGTCTCAGGACCCACCAGTAACTTGAGCATGTGGAAGACCATAGCACACTTACCATAGAGTACAGACCTGACGGCCTTATCTGTCCGTGGGACACTGCCCTTCGTGAAACCCTCCAGGGAAAAGTCGTTCTCATCGTAAATGTGGTTGGCGTATGTTCTTAGTATATCCCTGCGGTACTCCATGGCAGAACTGGAGTTTATCAGCTCCTTATAATGATAGTCTGCCACGTAGGTCGTCAGGCCCTCGCACCAGTTTCCATGACCGGGGTGCGTAAATACCGAGTTCCCCCACCAGCTATGTGCCACCTCATGCCCCAGGGATATGTGCACTATGAACGGTAGCTTCAGGGCGGCCCTTCCCAAAAGGGTGTAGGAGGGCATACCGTAGCCCGTTGGAAATAAGTTCTCTACCACCGCAAACTTGCTAAATGGGTAGGGCCCAAACATCTCCTCATACATTTTCAAGTAACGCTTTGTGGCGTCGATGTAATCCTCAGATAACCCCTGTTCCTCAGGGAAAAAGAATGTGTATATATCTATCTCGTCGTAGATATCGTGGGTGACCTGATACTTGGCCGCCACCAGGAAGCAGCTGTCAGAGGGATAGTCTGCCCCCCAGACAAAGAGGGCCGTTTTGCCCTCTTCTCTCCTCTCAGCCAACCTTCCGTGCGTTACCACCTCGTACCCGGAGGGTACCCTCGCCTTTACCCTAAAGGTGGACAGACTACCGTTGGGAAGGTCTGCGTACCAACGTGCCCTGGGGGTCAGATATACGAACTCCGGCGTAATGGCGGCCATAGGTTCTCCATGTGTCTCCAGCGGCCCATCATATAGTACACCGTGGTATGAGAGCTTGAGAGAGACGTCTTGACCCATTAGCGACTGGGGGAGATAGACCTCTATTAAATCCGCACCATCCCGCTCGCCACGATTTGGCCGCCTCCACTCGAGCTCCTGAGGGCCGACCCTCGCGGACTCTATTTGGAGACGCCTGTTGAGGAGAAAAGTAACCGTCCTCTCCCGCATACCATGCCCTGTATCTCCTGCCCCCAACCCGATACTCAATGTATCGGTAACACTAAGGCTGTGCGATTCTAGGTCTAACTCCAGGAGAATGTCATGCCCGAGTATCACACAGTCGCCTTCCGCCTGGAGGCACGTCGGTAAGAGAATGAGTGCCAGGAGTAGCAAAGATATCTTGATACCGTGACTCACTATGGCAATATTTTATCATAAAAGCCCATTCGTATAAAGAGGAACCATTCCACCATTATTCACATTTGCGGTGCATAGTGATAGTTCATAAATTGTTTGACAATGTGTTGTTACCTGTTATATTTGTAACCACTTACATTGTGTGAGCTTAGGAGGTCGGGCGGGATTGGATGAAGGAAAGCAGGTCTTTACCCGTCGTTTTAAGACAGGAATTGCCCTAATTGCTGGCAGCTTGCTTTGTGGTTATGCATCCTTAGCGGTACTGGGGGGTGCAGTGGGGGCAGGCGATCCCTGGCTGAGAGACCTTAGTGTAACAATATGGTTTCTTACCTGGATACCGTTCCTCGCAGGGTTTCTACTGAGCGGAAGGGAAGGCCTGCAGCATGCAAAGGACTTAATTAAAAAGTACATCTTCAGCCGTTCAGGAAAGTAAACCCAAGGGACTCAGGGGAAAGGATATACCCCCAGGGGCCCGCATCATGAAGCTCTGTGATACTTGACGCCACGACCCCCCTAAGACCCTATACCGCTACGCAACGCCACCAGAACAGGCCTTAATGGAGATAAGGAGTTCTCTGGACTGCGATTTGACCCGAAGTTCTCCAGCCGGGTAGGTCATGGTATTCCGTCGCCTATGGCTAAGGATACCATGGTCACACCATGACTTCATAATAATTCACCCTGTCTTCTGTATTCCCATTTCCGCCCCAGGTGGATGCAGGGTTTTCAGAGGTCTATTTTCATCAATGCACGCCCCAAAAAAACCTTCAGACTCGCCTTCCAGGGTTAAATCCGCAAAAACCCTTGTTTAATCTCCGGCCTGTTGTTAAAATTTATGACATGGACATTCTCCTTAGGAAGCGCACGCCAGGGATATTGGCGGGGATAGTTCTGCTTGCTGCATCCTTTCCTGTAGTACACACAAAAGCCTGGGGCCAGACAGAGGCAGAACATTACTACAACCAGGCGTTGGAAAGCTACACCAAGGGGGCCTTCAAGGAGGCCCTGGGTGCTGCAAAAAAGGCCCTTGAGATGGAACCCGGTTCACCAAGGGCCTTTAACTACCTGGGCATAATCCACAAGAGGCTGGGACACCTTGAGGAGGCCATCTCGTGCTTTAAGAAGGTCTTGGAGGCTGAACCCGGATTTGCCCCTGCCCACTCAAACCTGGGAATAGCCTACCTGGATAATGATATGACGGAGGAAGCAGTTAAAGAGCTAGAGAAGGCCGTAGACCTAGTTCCCACCAGTGCGGAGTTCCACAATAACCTTGCACTCGCCTTCGAGAAGAAGGGGATGTTAGAAGACGCTGTAACTGAGGCAATGCGCGCTGCAAACCTTAACCCCCAGCTGGTCGAGCCGCACTGGGTCTTGGGAAGACTGCACCTTAAGAAAAAGATATTCTTCAAGGCCATCTCCGAGCTCGAGAAGGCCCTTGCGATAGCACCTGATTTTGTGCCCCCCCGTCACCTTCTGGCCAAGGCCTATATAACACAGAGTGCCCTTGAAAAGGCAACGAGGGAATGTACGATGCTTCTTGAGATGGACCCTCAAGACGCCCTGGCGCATGCAAAACTAGGTATCATCTATGGAAAGAAGGGTATGACAAAGGAGGCCATCCAAGAGGAACAGAAAGCACTTGAGATAGACCCTGGCATGGCAGTTGCCCACGTGGCACTGGGAGACCTGTATGTAAAGGAAAAGAGATTCAACGATGCACTCTCTGAGTACGAAGAGGCCATAAAGGCCGACCCAAACCTTGCCGATGCCCATCTAGGGCTGGCCATGTTATATAACTCGGCGGGTATGCTGGATGAGGCCCTATCTGCCTTTAAGGAGGCCATAAGGCTCGACCCACACAACCCGGATGCCCACCAGGGTCTGGCCCTCGCCTATGAACTAAGGGGTATGACAGAGGAGGCGGAGAGGGAATACGAAATCTACGAGGGGTATATGAAACTGCGCTAGGGCCCCTCAACACCCCAGAGAAACATCTCCTGGATTTCTTGGAGAGACTCACATGAGAACGGAAGAAGAACTACGGGCCTTTGTGGACTCTAAGCTACAAGATTCCATTCACATAGTGGTCTCAAATCGAGAGCCTTACGCACATATGTTTGATGGAGAGGATATCCGCTGTGTTGAATCCATAAGCGGTGTGGCCATTGCATTGAGACCCGTAATTAAGACATGCGGTGGGACGTGGGTAGCCCACGGCAGCGGTACGGCAGACAAAGATGTTACGGATAAAAAGGGCAGGATAAGGGTTCCGCCAGAAAATCCTAGTTTTAACCTTAGAAGGGTCTGGCTCTCAAAGAAAGAAGAGGATGGATACTATTACGGGTTCTGTAACAAGGGCCTCTGGCCCCTCTGCCACACGGCATACGTGCGTCCGACTTTCGACAGAAGTGATTGGGAATACTATAAAAAGGTCAATCAGAAATTTGCAGAGGCTATACTGGACGAGATTGGTGAGAGACCAGCCCAGATATTTATACAGGATTATCATTTTGCCTTGCTTCCCCAGATTTTGAAGGAGAAGAGGCCTGATGCGGTAATAATCCAGTTCTGGCACATCCCCTGGCCAAACCCGGAGGCCTTCAGTATATGCCCCTGGAAGCAGGATGTTCTCAAAGGACTCCTGGGAAATGACCTCATCGGGTTTCAAATACAAGGCCACTGCAACAACTTTCTTGATACCATTGACAGGGAACTAGAAGCAAGAGTGGACAGGGAACGCTTTGCGGTATTTAGTGGGGGCAAGCGGACCCTGGTTCGGCCTTTTTCTATAAGCCTGGATTTCGATGAATACTCCCGATTTGCCCAAACCCCGGAGGTTGAGGCAGAGATGGATTCTCTATCCCGGAGACTAAGGCTCAAGGGAATGCTTATTGGTGTTGGGATTGACCGTATAGATTACACCAAGGGTATCATAGAAAGGCTGCGGGCGTTGGATAAATTCCTTGAGCAAAACCCCAAATATCATAACCAATTTGTGTTCATACAGGTTGGGGCACCGAGTCGTACCCATATAGAGGCATACAAGCGCATAGGGGCTAACATTGAAGATACAATAGAGGAGATAAACTGGAAGTACCAGCGTAAGACCTGGCAGCCCATAATCTATTTAAGAGAAAGTGCGACGCGCCGCACCATTTTTGCGCTGTTTCGGCTCGCTAATTTCTGTCTTGTGAGCTCACTCCACGATGGGATGAATCTTGTGGCTAAGGAGTTTGTAACCTCTCGTAAGGATAACAAAGGCGTCCTGATATTGAGCCGCTTCACCGGCGCTGCCATGGAGCTGCGGGATGCACTTCTCATAAATCCATTTGCTATTGACGACATGTCCGATGCCATTAAAAGAGCGCTTGAGATGTCCGAAAAAGAACAGGGAAAGAGGATGCGGAAGTTAAGACGGACCATTAAAGAAAATAATATTTACAATTGGATAGGACGCATTCTTGCGGAAACTTCAAAATTTGCTTAGATAGACCCTTCCTTTGAGATACCTCTTCGACGACTGGGACGAAATAGCCGAGGCAGTTAGGTCTTCCACCAAAATACTCCTGCTCCTCGATTACGACGGAACTACCGTCCCTATTCAAAGAACCCCTCAGCAGGCGCGGCTGGATGAAGAAACCCGCCACCTGCTGAGTGAGCTCTCTAGCGCCACAAGAATCGTACTGGGTATAATCTCTGGACGCTCGATAAATGACATACGCTCCATGGTTGGGCTGGATGGATTGGTTTATGTGGGAAACCACGGTTTGGAAATACTGCTACCTGGAAAACCCGTCGAGAGACTTTACGGTAAAGAAACCCTTCACCGTATACACAATGTCTATAAAGAACTGAAGGAGCAATTGAGTGGCACCGCGGGCATAATATTTGAAGAAAAAGGGCCCATTATAGCCATACATTATCGCACAGCTCCCCCGGGTACGGGCAATATGCTTTTAAAGACGGCAAACAATCTCATTTCTAAAAACCCCGGTTTTGCTATAAAACAGGGGAAGATGTTAATAGAGATAATTCCGGACATGGCCTTCAATAAGGGTCTAGCTGTTAAGTGGCTTCTGGATAATTTGTTCCCTGGAGAAAGACCCACTGTAATCTTTGCTGGCGACGATTTGACCGATGAAGACGCCTTCGTTATACTAGGTGACAGGGATATCTCTGTCTATGTTGGACCTCAGCCAAATCAGTTCTCGGCAAAATATTACCTCAAAGACACAGCGGAGGTTAGACAGTTTATATTCAAGCTGAATAACCTCTTGAGTGTGTTTTAATAAAAAACTATAACGAGGCTTTTAGCGGGCATTATGGGGCTAAAAAGGGCATCACAACCCTTCAGATTCTTCACGCGTTTGACCCTGGTGGAACTCACTGGGAGAAGGGCAAGAAATATCGAAGAACTTCTCAGACAGATAGAAGAGGTTGAGGATGCGGTAATATATCACCATACCCATCGTTTCTTACAACAATACCTCTACCTCTCGCCAGAGCCTCCAAACGATTTTGCCTATTGGGTAAGAGAAATCCTGGGAAACCCGGTCCTAGGGGAGCTCCTTCAGTCAATAAATATCTGCGACTTTGAGAGCATCTCTGCACTGCGCAAGAAGATTGCAGATACTATTAAAAACCATCTTGCATCCTCTAAAAGGAAACCCCACGGAAGGGCGCCCGAAGGTGAGGAGTTCTACTTCCTGAAGGCTCGCCCATTTATATTCCCCACACCATATGAGGCCCGGACGCTTGAAGAGTTTTTGAGGTGCTTACAAGAGGTAAGCATCGACTCATTTTACTTTCATATGTTTGAGGCACGCCTGAGACTGGAGCGTGGCAAAAACGATTTCTCTTACTGGCTCGGGACCAGTTTGGATGAGACAGAACTTGCAGAAAAGATATGCCGGTTAGACCCCTATACCCATACATTAATGGGACTAAAGAACAGACTTGTTGTCATGATTTCTAGGCGACTGAAGGAGGAAAGCGCAAAGGTTGGCAAGAATTAGTGATTATACTGACATCGTTGGAGAAAGCGTTATAAGGGAGCTCTACATACTCGCCGAGCGATTGGGGGGCCGTACTGTCCAAAATATAAACGCTACGGCCGTAGGTGGGGGCGTGGCGGAAATACTTCATCGTATGCTCCCCCTCCTGAATGAGCTGGGTATTTCCACTACCTGGGACGTAATCAAGGGCGGAGAACATTTTTTCCAGGTCACCAAGAAGTTCCACAACGCCCTCCATGGCCGGCAGGTTGATTTTACTCAGGAAGACTGGGACATATTTGCGGAGACTACAAAGTTTAACATCGAAACAGTTGACATTGTTGGCGATGTAGTATTCGTTCATGACCCCCAACCCATAGGTCTCATAAAAAAGCGGCAGAAGACGGATAAAAAATGGATATGGCGGTGCCACATAGACTTTTCCTCGCCGGACCCCACTGTATGGAGATTCCTGAAAAAATATATAGAGCAGTATGACGCCTCTGTATTCTCTGCACCTCAATTCTCAAAACCACTAAAGACAAGACAGGCACTTATATCTCCCTCTATAGACCCCCTAAGCCCCAAAAACAGGGAGCTGGGTGATTCCGAAATAAAGGGTGTACTGACCAGGTTTAATATAGACCCGGAATTGCCCATAATGACGCAGATTTCACGCTTTGATTACCTGAAGGACCCCGTGGGGGTGATGGAGGCATACCGTCTGGTCAAAAGGAACATCGACTGCCAACTTATTTTAGCCGGGGGTGGTGCAACGGATGACCCAGAGGGTGAAGCCGTGCTGGCCCAGGTCAGGGAGGCGGCTGAAGGTGACCCCAATATACATGTGATACTCCTACCCCCTGCGTCAGACCTTGAGATAAACGCCCTGCAGAGGGCCTCCGCCGTTGTTTTGCAAAAGTCCCTGAGAGAGGGTTTTGGTCTCACTGTGGCCGAGGCCCTCTGGAAGGCCAAACCAGTGGTGGCCAGCGCCGTGGGTGGCATCCCCTTGCAGATTGCGCACAAATACAGCGGCCTCCTGTCCCATACCATCGAAGGCACCGCCTTCTGGGTCAAACAGATACTACAGAACCCAGAATTCGGGGAGAAGCTGGGCAGAAATGGAAGAGAGCATATCAAGAACAACTTTCTTATAACAAAACACATCAGGGAATATTTACTCCTTTTCCACTCCCTCTTCCACGTGGAGGATATAGTGTATCTGTAGGATGCAGCTAATTTACATCCAGGGTGGGCCTTGGGGTCTTATTTTGGTAGTTCAGTAACAGCCTCAAGAGCAACACTAACGTCTTGAGTAACACTCTGACTTCAGGACGGCGATATAGGGGAGGTTTCTGTAGCAGTTGTTATAATCAAGCCCATAGCCTACCACGAACTCGTCGCCTACCTCAAATCCGCAGTAGTCTGGCTCTATGTCCACACTCCTGCGGCTTGGCCTGTTAAGCAACACACAGGTCTTAAGGGAGCGCGGGTTACATCTCCTGACGTCTTCTACCACCCTCCGCAGAGTCTGGCCCGTATCTATAATGTCGTCCACAATTACCACATCCCTGCCTTCGACGTCTACCTTGAGCTTGCTAAGCAGAACGGTCTCTGCCTTGGGGAAGGTGGAACCACCGTAGGTAGATGCATCTATTGTGTCCAGCCTCAGGGAAAAGGGAAGAAGCCGTATAAGGTCTGATAGAAACACCAGGCTTCCAGTAAGTATACCGATAAGCGTCAGGTCCTTGCCCTTGTAGTCTTCGGCGAGCCTCCGAGAGATTTCTAGCACCTTCTGCCTTATGGCCTTTTCTGTTATCACTACCTTTTCGATGTCGTCTTTCATGATTCCGTGATTTGTGGTTCGCTGTGTTCAAGGGCCTTTTTAATGGCTGATATCTGCTCCTCCCTCACCGTCTGATGCTTGGTCCGGAGGTAAAGTATGGTGGAAGCCAGCATAAATGATATGGCATTGGCACCCATTATTATCATGTCTTTAAGATGGAGTCCGTAGAGGAACCACAGGGCGGTACCCAAGATGAGCAGCCCCAGAAGCCAGGGGGAGACATCATTAAGGCTCTTCGTCCTAATGCCCCTAACGAGCTGCGGCACCAGCCCACCGGTGCAGCACGCCGCCGCTACTATTCCTACTATGTCCCACATCATATCAA
>JBHIBD010000015.1:0-37366 GCA_046758865.1 Candidatus Brocadiales bacterium
CCAGTAAAATGAAGGTGTAGGCTTATTCTTATCACTTCATTTTTGATAAAGAATTGGCCTATGTAAGGTGTGCGCCAAAGGCGCATCTACTTATGTCATGACGTCTCGACACACCTATGGACTGTTCCCTCCCCCTTGATGGGGGAGGGTAAGGGTGGGGGGTGAATAGTCACCCTCCCCCCCTACCCCCTCCCGTCGAGGGAGGGGGGAAGATTGGTCAGTAGGCCAGTAAAATGAAGGTGTAGGCTTATTCTTATCACTTCATTTTTGATAAAGAATTAGCCTATGTAGGGTGCGTCTCGACGCACCATGAAAAGACTGCGGCAAGGCAGCAAAAATCGGTGCACCAGATACTCATAGGCACAACCAACCCAAATAAACTGAAGGAGATTTGTGAAATCCTCCGGGACCTCCCCGTGAAGCTCGTCGGCCCTGAGGAGTCTGCCCCACTGCCAGAGGTCATTGAGGACGGCAAGACCTTCCGTGAGAATGCGGTCAAGAAGGCTGTTGAATGGGCAAGGTCTACCGGGCAGTGGACTATGGCAGAGGATTCAGGGCTTGAGGTGGATGCCCTCGGCGGGGGGCCTGGGGTGCTATCTGCCCGCTATGCAGGTGAAACCGCCACCTATGAGGACAACAATCTAAAGCTCCTCAAGGCCCTTGAGGGGGTCCCGGCAAAACGGCGTACCGCCAGGTTCCGATGCACCGTTGCGCTGGCCAGACCAGAGGGCCTCGTGTTTGTGGTGGAAGGGGAGTGCACGGGACTCATAGCTGAGGAACCCAGGGGAGGGCACGGATTCGGTTACGACCCAGTCTTCTACCTGCCTGAATATGGTAAGACCTTTGCCGAACTGGGCCCTGAGATAAAGAACCAGATAAGCCACCGCACCCGCGCGCTTGGGAAATTTAAAGAAAAATTGTTGGCGTTATTAGACATGACGTCTCCCCTATCTTGATATCTAAGATGTAGGGTGCTTGCGAATTATTTTGTAGGGATAGGGCTCGTCCCTGTCCGTTCTCGGACAGCCATCCGCCCAAGGCGGACAACGTGCCCCTACATCCTTGCCATGGGCTCGGCCAACCCAAGTTGACTTCAAATCCTGTTTCTGTTAGGGTATACTGTTTTGTAAGTAAATGTGTTGAGACTACCGCTTTTGATAAATTATGGACACAAAACGGATAAGGAATTTCTGCATAATTGCCCACATAGACCACGGCAAGAGCACCCTGGCAGATAGGCTGCTCGAGCAGACCAGGACTATGGCCCCCAGGGAGTTAAAAGAGCAGGTCCTCGACGATATGGACCTTGAGCGCGAGAGGGGCATCACCATAAAGGCCAGTGCCGTGACCCTTACCTACAGGAGAGACGGCGAGGAGTACCTGTTGAACCTTATAGACACGCCCGGGCACGTGGACTTTAGTTATGAGGTGAGCCGAAGCCTTGCCGCCTGTGAGGGTGCGCTCCTCCTTGTGGACGCCTCCCAGGGTGTAGAGGCCCAGACCGTTGCCAATGCCTATCTGGCCCTGGAGCACAACCTGGAGATAGTGCCTGCAATAAACAAGATTGACTTGCAGCAGGCACGGCCCCAAGAGGTGATTGAGGAGATGGAGCATACCCTGGGTATCCTGCCCAGAGAGGTGATTCGTGTCAGTGCGAAGACAGGGTCAGGGATAGAGGGTGTCTTAGGGGCCATTGTTGACAGGATTCCTTCGCCTCAGGGCGACCCCATTGCAACCCTCCGGGCGCTCATCTTTGACTCGGTATATGATGAATACCGCGGTGTTATAGTCTACGTCCGCATCTTTGACGGCTCGATAAGGCCTGGCGATAAGGTCTATATGATGAAGAAGAAACGGGCCTTTGAGGTCACAGAGGTTGGGGTGTTTGGACCCAGGATGACTGCCACTAAGGGGCTTGGAACGGGGGCGGTAGGCTATTTCGTGGCAAACATAAAGACCATACACGACGTAGAGATAGGCGACACGGTGACAAACTTCCAGAAAAAGACCCAGAAACCCCTGCCCAGCTACCAGAAGCCCCTTCCTATGGTTTACTGCGGTTTGTATCCAACTATGGATACTGACCTAGTGCCTCTGAGGGCTGCCCTAGAGAAGCTGGCCCTCAACGACTCTTCGTTCTGTTTTGAGCCCGAGCAGTCGCCTGCCCTGGGTTTTGGTTTCCGCTGTGGGTTCCTGGGGCTCCTCCACATGGAGATAGTTCAGGAGAGGTTGGAAAGGGAGGGTAATGTTAATATCATCCAGACGGCCCCCAGCGTGACCTATGAGGTTCTTACCAGGGATGGTGATGTGCTGATTTTAGACAGTCCAGATAAGGTGCCACCGGCAAATGAGATAGAGGAATTCCGTGAGCCGGTTGTAAGCGTCAAGATAGTATTCCCTGTGGAGTACATGGGAGCGGTAATGAAATTGGCCGAAGAACGCAGGGGCAAATATAAAGGGACGGAATATCTTAGTCAGAAGCGCGTGATACTTAGTTACGAGCTCCCCCTGGCGGAGATGATATTTGACTTCCACGACAGGCTAAAATCTGCCACCAGGGGCTATGGCACGCTGGACTACACCTTTCTCGGCTACAGACCCGCAGACCTTGTGAAGCTGGACATGCTTGTGGGTGGTAAGAAGGTGGATGCCCTCTCTTCTATAGTGTATAGGGGTAGTGCATACAACAGGGGAAAAAGATTGGTAAAAAAACTGAGGCGGGAGATACCCCGTCATCTATTTGAGGTGGTTATACAGGCGGCCATTGGTTCTAAGGTCATCGCCCGCGAGACCATTAAGCCCTTGAGGAAGAACGTAACGGCCAAGTGTTACGGTGGCGATGTTACTAGAAAGAGGAAACTGCTGGAGAAGCAGAAAGAGGGGAAAAAGCGGCTAAAGAGTGTTGGCAGTGTGGAGATACCTCAAGAGGCATTTCTTTCTGTGGTGGCGACCAGTGAATAAGGGCAAGACCGGTGTGGTGGCAAGGGCCCTAGATTGGTTTATGGTAACGAATAAGGAGCAACCAGAAAAGTCCCGCTCTCGCGTAATAAGGGAGAATGTCCAGTGGGTCATCATATCAATCATCATTGCGTTAGGCATACGCTATTTTATAGTGGAGGCCTTTAAGATACCCACTGGTTCAATGGCCCCGACCCTTGTGGGCGTGCATAAACACATTGTATGCCCAAACTGTGGGTGGAATTTCACCAGGGACCACCGGGGTTCAAGTGCTACATGCCCCAATTGTCTCTTTCAGCTAAGTGTTTACAAGGACAAATTACACGGTGGCAACAGGATATTCGTGAACAAGTTTATCTATGATTTCAGAAAACCAGAGAGATGGGTTGTAATGGTCTTTAAGTATCCGCTTGTGGATATCAGGTGCAAGGACTGCGGCTACGTCATGGTCGACGAGAGATGGGCTGAGGGGATGAAGTGTGAGAGATGTGGTTCGACCCGCCTTAAATGGAAACGAAAGAATTATATCAAACGCCTTGTTGGACTACCTGGTGAGGAGCTCCAGATAAAGAATGGCGATATATTTATAAACGGCAAGGTGGCTAAAAAACCCCTAAAGATACAGGACAGGCTCTGGATACCAGTATACAACAGCAAGTACTTTCCGAAGAAGGAGATAGCCCCGTCCTGGAACGTTGAGGAGCAGTATTGGGAAAAGGATGAGGGTGTTCTGTTTCTTGACGTCTCACAGACAGGGGGTAGTACCTCTTTTGCTACCTTTGCAAGAAAGATTCTCGACAACTACGCCTACAACAACATGACGGGTGCAAACGTGGTGGGGGACCTAAAGCTGAAACTGTCCCTTATCGTTCAAAATGGTTCTGGAGGTATATTTCTTGTTATAGAAAGAGACGAAGACATTTTTCAGGCCTATATCCCTGTTGAGGGTGCGGGAGAGAAATGCAGCCTGAAACGTTCAGGGCAGATATTGGTCGAGGCCGATGCATTTCTGCTATTAGAGCATAAACATGTAGTGGAGTTTTCCCATGCGGACGGGGTGTTACGGCTTTCGCTTGACGGGAAACAGGTATTGTCTTATGATTACGGTGCCGACACACCTGATTATGGTAAACAACTCTTTAATAGCGGGATGATGATAGGTGGCAGAGACGTTACCTGCATATTTGAGGATATCGAGGTCTTTAGAGATATATATTACAGCTCTGACCTGACATCGGGCCGTTGGGGTGTCTCTGCACCGGTTAAAATCGATGAGGGTGGATATTTTGTTCTGGGGGATAACAGCATAAATAGCAAGGATAGCAGGGTGTGGAAGTTTGTCCAGGAGGAAGACATTGTGGGCAAGGCGTTTCTCGTCTTTTGGCCTCTCAGTGGAATTAGGGTGATAAGGTGAAACTCCTTGACGTTGTGAGGCTTACAAAGATTTATGGCAAGAGGGTTGTCTTGAACTCCCTTGACCTGGAGGTCAATAGCGGCGAGATTGTAGGTCTTTTGGGCCATAACGGTGCCGGTAAGAGCACCGCCTTCAACGGCATAATAGGGATAACCAGCCCTGACGGGGGCAGGGTAATCTTTAGGGGTAGAGATATCACCAAGCTGCCCATATATAAACGTGCCAGGATGGGGCTGGGGTACCTATGCCAGGAGCCGTCTGTGTTTCAGAGGCTGACGGTTGAGGAAAATATTTTGGCCATCCTTGAGGCCAGGAAACACAATCGTCAGGAGAGGCACAAGAGGTCTGCTCGACTCATGGACGACTTTGGCCTCACATATCTTGCCAAGAAAAAAGCCTTTACCTTATCTGGTGGTGAGAAGAGGCGTTTGGAGATAGCCCGCTGCCTGGCTACCGACCCGGTGCTTATCATGCTCGACGAGCCTTTTTCGGGGATAGACCCCATCGCTGTGGCAGAACTACAGGCGATGGTGCTCGGTCTTAGAAATAGGGGTATAGGCATTCTTGTTACAGACCATAACGTCAGGGAGGCCCTCTCCATTACCGACCGCTCCTACATTCTCAACCAAGGGGTAGTAATAACAAAGGGAAATACCCCTGAGATCATTAACGACCCGCTGGCTATAGAGTGTTACCTTGGGGAAGGCTTCACCGTGGAGAAGAAGTCACCTCAGCCTGCTGTATTTGGGGGACAGGTCAGGCAAGAAATGCCAAAGGAACCGCCTGTTAAGAGGCTTAAAATCGTCTAATTGTGATGGAACTCGGCAACTTTGGTAAGCTTTTTATATTCGTTGGGCTGTTCTTTTTGCTGTTAGGGGTGTCTATCCTTGTAGGTGGGAAGATTCCCTTCGTCGGTAGGCTTCCAGGGGACATACTGTTGGAGAAGAAGAATTTCACCCTGTACTTCCCATTTGCCACTTGCGCCCTCCTCAGCGTAGTACTAACCCTTCTCCTCTGGCTCTTCGGTGGCTTCCTCAAGAGGTAAAAACCATCACATTTACCAACGTGACTCCTGAGCCGGTCACCGTATGTCTGAACTGACCGAAGGCTTCCTAAGTGGTCTTTCCACCCATACTTACCGATTTTGGAAGTAGCTGGGGAATAAGACTCCATCACGGCCATTAAAAAATCTGTTTCATAAGCCACGGCCCTTCCTTATGATACTTAAATATACAAAATGTCGTATTGACTTTTTGTGACCATCCCATATATATTATTCTTAAAAGGCAACCCATAACAATGAGCAACGGTTTTATCCACCTCCACGTCCATAGTGAATACAGCCTCCTGGACGGGGCCTGCCGGATAAATGACCTCATCAATAGGGCAAAGGACCTGGGAATGGGTGCTCTTGCCCTTACCGACCACTCCAATATGTACGGTGCCATAGAATTTTACAACAGGGCCCGACAGGTAGGCATAAAGCCCATAATTGGATATGAGGCCTATATTGCCCCCAATGGCCGTTTTGAAAGGAACCCCAGGTCAAAAGAAGTCCTCTACCACCTCACTTTATTGGTGAAGAATCACACAGGTTACCAGAATCTCCTCAAGCTAGCCACCAGCGCCCACCTCGAGGGCTTCTACTATAAGCCAAGGATTGATAAGGATTTGCTCAAGGACCACTCCGATGGGCTTATAGCCCTGAGTGGTTGTATGAAGTCTGAGATAAACCACCTACTCTCGAAAGACTGCCCCGGGGATGCAGAACGTGCAGCAGCAGTGTATAGGGAGCTCTTCGGCAATGGAAATTTCTTCTTGGAGGTACAAAACAACGACATACCGGAACAGATAAAGCTCCTGGAGGGTGCGATAAAGATAGGACGTAAACTGGACATACCCTTGTTAGCCACGAACGACATCCACTACATGTCCCAAGACGACCACGAAGCTCACGACGTCCTGCTATGTATAAACACCGGAAAATTGGTGGAGGATTTGAACCGCTTGAGGTTCGCCACCAGGGAGTTCTATTTCAAGTCGCAGGAGGAGATGCTCGAACGCTTCAGGGAGGTACCCGGTGCGGTGGAGAATACACTTGCTGTCGCAGAGGAGTGCAACCTCGAACTAAAGCTAGGCCAGCTACACCTCCCCAAATACCATCCTCCCGACGGCATGACTAACTCACAGTTCCTCAGGTCCCTGTGTGAGAAAGGTGCCATTGAAAGATTTGGGGCCATCAGCGACAACGTCCATAAGAGGCTGAACCACGAGCTAAAGGTTATTGAAGAAACAGGGTTTGTTGACTACTTTCTGATAGTGTGGGATTTTGTCAACTTTGCCCATGAGAACCGTATAATGACCAGCGGGCGGGGCTCAGGCGCCGGGAGCCTGGTTGCATACGTCCTAAAGATTACCAACATAGACCCCCTGGAGCACGACCTTCTCTTCGAAAGATTCCTCAACGCAGAACGCATCTCAATGCCTGACCTTGATGTGGACTTCTGTGCGGAGGGCAGGGAGAAGGTAATAGACTATGCGAGGAAGAAATACGGCGGTGACCAGCATGTGGCCCAAATAATCACATTTGGGACTATGAAGGCCAAGGCTGTGGTAAGGGATGTGGGGAGGGCGATGAATATACCCCTCGCCGAGGTAGACCAGGTGGCAAAACTCATACCCGCCACCCCAGGCATCACACTTGCCCAGGCACTGAGGCAGGAACCTGGGCTAGAGAAACTGTATAACTCCGACAAAAGGATACAACGCTTATTTGATATTTCATCCAAACTTGAGGGCCTGGCCAGACATGCCTCCACCCATGCTGCCGGCGTGGTCATCTCAGAGGAACCCCTAACCAACTACGTACCCCTGGCAAAGAACGGTAACGTAGTAACCACTCAGTTTGACGATGTCACACTAGTGGAACAAATCGGTCTCCTCAAGGCCGATTTTCTGGGTGTAAGGAAATTCACTGTTATTGACAAGACCCTGAAGCTCATAAAGGACACCACTGGTGAGGAGATAGACCTAACCAAGATACCTATGGACGACAAAAAAACCTATGAGCTGCTCTCACGCGGCGATGTAAAAGGTGTGTTTCAGGTAGAGACCAGCCGGGGCTTCAGGGAGCTGCTGAGTAAACTAAAGCCCAACAAATTTACCGACATAATGCCGCTGATGGCACTTTATAGACCCGGTCCGCTGCAGAGCGGTATGGTTGACTCCTTTATAAACTGTCGCCACGGACGAGAACGTCCGAACTATCTGCACCACAGTCTCGAACCACTTCTAAAAGAGACATATGGGATAATCCTATATCAAGAACAGGTCATGCGCATTGCTAACAAGTTGGGGAACTTTACCCTCAACAAGGCCGACAACCTGAGAAAGGCCATGGGGAAAAAGAAGCCAGAAGTCATGAAGAGGTACCGCAATCAGTTCATCCCGGGTGCGGTAAAGAACGGAATACCCGAGAAGACCGCGGGAGACATATTCGACCTTATGGAGCATTTTGCAGGCTACGGGTTCAACAAATCTCACTCCGCTGCCTATGCCGTCATCACTTACCAGACCGCTTACCTGAAGGCCAACTACCCTACCCAGTATATGACAGCCTTGATGAGTTGCGAGAAACAAAATACTGATAAGATTGTAAGCTACATAGAGGACTGCCGCCGAATGGATATCGAGGTGTTACCACCCTGCGTAAATGAAAGCCAGGAGAATTTTACCATGATTGCGCAGGGAAAGATGCGCTTCGGTCTGGGGGCCATAAAAAACGTGGGGAGCAAGGCCATAGAGTCCATTTTGCAATCGAGAGACAATGAGGGAAGATTTTCCTGCCGACACGATTTCTATCAGAGAATAGACTCTAGACTGGTCAACAGGCAGGTCATAGAGAGTTTGATAAAGGCCGGCTGTTTTGACTCCCTCCCTGGACATCGTGCCGAGCACATTGACGCAAGCGTACTGGACTGTGAGTTACGGATCGCAGAGGATCAGAGACAGCAGCGTCTGAAGCGCCAGCTAAGCCTTTTTGGCACCGCAGCAGGATTAGAAGGTCAGCCCTCCAGCGAACAAAGTGATGGCCCAACAACTTTAAAAACTGCTGTAGGTGCAAGACGATATGTTGAATGTCCCGCATGTAGAATTGCCTCGCCCAATGTGCCAAAGTGGACAGAAAAGGAGTCACTCCATCACGAAAAAAGCGTCCTCGGCTTCTACGTAAGCTTCCATCCGCTGCTTAAACTAAAAGAACTCCTCGGGGAATATTCTACGACCACAACATCAAGCCTTCGGGAATCATCAGAGGGCGATGAAGTTACAGTTGCTGGCATAATCGCAGCGATGAAGAAAACGACGACAAGAAAAGGTGACCCCATGGCCTACCTCGTCATTGAAGACTTGGAAGGCCAGACAGAATGTCTTGTGTTCAAAAAGGAATTGACGAATAACGACAACGTACTGAAAAAGGATGAAGTGGTACTGGTAAAAGGGAGAGTTATTTTACGCAATGGCCGACCATCCTTGAAGGTCTCAGGAGTAACCCGGTTGGATAGTGTAAAAGAAAACACGCGGGACAAGGCAACAGACGCAGTCGCGTTAACCACAAAAGAGAAAACATCTAATCTACAAAAAGTGGGTGCCGCTATTAGCTTGGAGTGTTCCACCGTTGAGGGCCCGATGCTCTCTCAGTTAAGGGATGTCCTTTCTACCCACCGTGGTAACTGCCCTGTCGTGTTGGAACTTTTGGGCCAGAACGGAGAGAGGACCAGAATAAGGGTTAACAAGAGATTCTTTATCTCCCTAACGGAGGACTTCAAGCTGGCCTTGGAAGACCTCCTGGGCCCTGGCCACCTGCGTTATTTAACCAAGACCTCAAATTCCTCAGGCCAGTAAATAGGCCCACATATAGTCTTCATCAATGCTATAAGCTGTTGATACTCCCTCCCGACTATGTTAAAATTTATTTGGTTCTGAGACGTTACGAGTAATTAAAAGCATTTATGGAAAACGGCAATGAAGAGCGAATTAGCCTACGTACTGATAACACCTTATAGCCTTATCAAGAGCAGGACAGGCGGTATCATAGGGCGGCTTCTTTCCCTGGGGAACCTGGAGCTTGTAGGGGCCAGGATGTATGCACCCAGCGATGAATTTGTGGACCGCTACTGTGCTACCATCGAGGCCCAAAACATGGAGCCATACTTGAAAGAGGCCTTTATAAATTATATGAATGACTATTTCCGCAGAGACAATCGCTTCGGCGTCTCCAACCGTACCATGCTCATGCTCTTCCGGGGCCCCAATGCTGTAAAATCGTTGAAGGAAGACGTGGTTGGGTCTGTTGACTATGTGAGAGGCGATACAGTAAGGGGCACCTACGGGGACTACATTGAAGGAAGAGATGGAAAGATAGAATACTTTGAGCCGGCCGTGCTCACCGCCCCGGATGAGGAGACCAATAAGAAACAGCTCGCCCTCCTGGCAGAGTATGCCGCCTCCGACGGTGGTGTCCTGGAGCATGTAGTTAAATTTCCAGAAGGGGAAGAACCTGAAACCACGCTGGTAATCATAAAACCGGAAAACTTCCTTAGGCACAGCTCTCGTCCGGGCAACATTATAGACCTGTTCTCTCGTGGAGGCCTGTTCATCGTAGGGGCAAAGCTGCTGCGCATGGATATTGCGCGGGCAGAGATGTTCTACCTGCCAGTAAAAGAAGTACTAAGGGAGAGACTCAAACCCAGTGTGGCCAAAAAGCTTGGTGAATCCCTCAGCCACACATTCGACTTCCCTCTGGAGAATAAGATATTAGACAAGTTGGCGGATGATTTAAAGGATTTAAATGCCCAATGTGAGTTCAACCGTATTGTAGGGCACATGACTGGGATAAACCCTTCAAGCGTCACAACCCCAAAGGATAGAAAGAAGCCAGGCACCGCAAAGTGTCTCGCACTCCTATATCGTGGGATAAATGCAATAGACAAGATACGAACGATATTGGGTGTTACTGACCCCAGCAAGGCCGCTGACGTCACGGTTAGGGGCATATATGGCTACGACCTGATGAGGAACGCTGCGCATGCGTCCGACTCCCCGGAGAACGCCGAGAGGGAACGCAAGATAGTAGGCCTCTGGGATAAAGATGTTTACGGTCTAAAATTTCCTTGGCAGTGTGAGGAGAAGGATTTGATCGAGGCGTATCTGGCGGGAAGGCTGTAGGTGAAGATAGAGAGATTAAGTGTCGGGCCACTTGAGGCCTGTTGCTATGTGGTCATAAATGAAGACACGAAAGAGGCGCTGATCATAGACCCCGGCGGTGACCACGAGAGAATAATAGCCTTCATAAAGAAAAACGCCCTTGTCCCAAAACTTCTGATAAATACCCACGGCCACGGCGACCATATCGGGGCAAATAGAGAGATCAGAGAGGCCTTTCCCGAGGTAAAAATTGCCATACACCAGGATGACGAGGCGTGCCTGACACACCCCTCCAAGAACCTGTCATTCCTGGGAGGCTTTTTACTCAAGTCCCCGCCTGCGGATATAGTACTCAAGGAAGGGGATAAGATAGGAATAAGTGGTATAGAGCTAGGGGTAATCCACACGCCGGGCCACACCCCAGGCGGTATTTGCCTCCTCGGCAGGTCTACCGCAGACAATAGACCCGCTATCCTTTTTTCCGGGGACAGCCTGTTTCAAGGAGGCATAGGCAGAACAGACCTTCCTGGAGGTGATTTCACTGCCCTCATCGAGTCCTTACAGAGAAAAATCCTCACCCTTGAAGGAAGGACAGTAGTGTATCCTGGGCACGGCCCCACGACAACTATAGAAGAGGAGAGAAAGAATAACCCCTTCCTGCAATCTACCTGATTTTTATCTTCTTTGGTGGCCCCTTTGGCTGTCGCTTCTCCTCGAGCCAGCCAATAGCCTCGTCCAATAGGTTGTTAACGCTAAGGCTCTTACCAGCCTCTAGAAGCTCAACGCCTGCACCAGCCATATGCCTGGCAAAGCTCGTCTTCCAGAAGCGGACCATAATACGGTCACAGACACCTTGTGGTTCAGCCATTTTTTGTACCTCCAAAGACTATGTTCAATCTCTTACCGTCTAATTTTGCCTCCCTCAGTTCTTCTGACACCACTGACCGCGGAAGGATAATATTCCTACGGAAATTGCCCAACTTTATTATGAGTTCGTTGCCGTGCACCCACATTTCCAGGTCCTTTTTCTCAGTGAAGGGTAGATGGAGTGAAATAAGGTAGCTACCATTTTTCTGCTCCAAGGTGATGGGACGTTCTGAGACTAGAACCTCTGTGGGGTCACTAAACTTGTATAGCTCCTTTGCCATGCCGCGTAGACGCTGAAAGCCCACCACCTCTTCGTCCCTGAAGCTGGCCTTTAATATGGGCAGCGGCGCAAAGCCCTCTTCTATCTCCTTGAGATGTTTGGCCTGGATGGCCTGCCACTTGTGGAGGTAGGTGCCTGCTACCCCGGTGGGGAACACCCGATTTACAATGGCTGCGTCCACAGGAAACCCGAACAGGTTCAGATAAGAATAGGCCCTCTGGGACTCCTTGTAGACCATCTTCTCGGGGTTCATTACTAACCTCATTGAAGAGACCTTTTCGTCAATCAAGACGTCTTTTACACCCTCTATGTGCTTATACAGCTCCTCAATACTGCCGTATATATCGTCGGTTGGCAGGTCAACCTCCACCATAGGATTTATCACCGGCCTTACCATCTTCATTATCTTTCGCTCAATATGGAAGAACTTTTCCATATACCATTCGGCAATATCAGGGAAGCTGAGGAGCCTCATTGTTGAGGCCGTTGGGGAGCAGTCCACCAGGGCGACATCGAACTCCTTTTTGTCATAAAAGCCCTTTAGCCTGAGGAGGCTGAAGAGCTCCTCCATCCCAGGGAATACAGCAAACTCCTCTGCAATTATATCGTTAAACCCGGCAACCTTTATCAGATTCTGTTTGATGAAGACCTGTATCCTACCCCAATTTCTCTTCAACTCCTCGTGTATGTCTATCTCCAGGGCAAAGAGATTATCTCTCAGGCGCTTGGGTTTACTTCCGATGGTTATATTGAAGGAGTCTGCCAGACTGTGGGCAGGGTCTGTGCTCATAACGATGGTCTTATAACCCAGGTCTGAACATCTCACAGCGGTGGCAGCGGTTACGCTGGTTTTTCCTACACCACCCTTACCAGTAAAGAGTATTATCCTCAATAAATACCTCCTACGCCTGCTAATGATTAATCAAAAAAACTTTTAGAAACTCTATTTTAACGGCGGAATAGAGCAAGTCAATCCTAATCAACCCTGACGAAGTCCACCTCCCTTTTCAGGAAATCAATCCTCTCAATCTTGACCTTTATCTCGTTTCCCACGCAGTATGTCTTACCGCGCCTACCTACCAGCGCCAACCTCTTTCTGTCCAGCTTATAGAAATCATCAACAAGGTTGCGAACATGGATGAGCCCGTCCAGCAGAAACTCCTTTAACTGGACGAAGAGTCCGAATTCCTCCACCCCAGTGATTACCCCCTCCATCACCTCTTCGCGCCTGTCCTCCAGGTAGCGGAGGAGCTTTAGCTTTGTTATCTCTCGTTCGGCCTCTTCGGCCCTCCTCTCGGTAATGGAGCAGTGGTCTGCCCAGGTCTCAAGGTTTTGCTCCCACTTGTTCCATATTTCATCTGGCCTGCGTCCAATGGAGAGATGTTCATCCAGTACCCTGTGTACTATTAGGTCAGGGTAGCGCCTGATTGGGGAGGTAAAGTGGGTATAATAATCCATAGCCAGACCATAGTGAGGTCCCCATACGCCCGTGTACTGGGCACGCTTGAGCGACCTTAGGAGTGCCAGGTTGACCGTGTAGGACTCCGGTTTGTCTTTCACTTTATTCAAGAGTTTCTGCAGGTCGCCTTTCTTGAAGGGATTGACCTTAACTCCTTCCAATGCGTTCACGAATTCGGCAAAATCCCACATCTCCTCCTCATCTGGTTCCGGATGCACTCTGTAGAAATAAGGTAGCTTTTTCTCGTGCATAAATCTTGCAACTGCTTCATTAGCTGCTAGCATAAACTCTTCGACAATCTCATGAGGGAGGTCCCTTTCCACTTTCTCGACGGTTACTACTCTGCCCGCGTCGTCCAGCCTCAGAGAGACCTCCGGCAGGTCCAATTCCAGCGCTCCCCGCCCCATCCTCCTGGCTAAGAGTATCTCAGCAAGCCCTGCCATGAGGAGGTGCATCTCTCTCAATTCCTTTGAGATGCCGACCAAGGTGGTCTCATCACCGGCGATTATAAGGCCAGCCTCTTTATAAGTTAGGCTTTTGTTTACGTTTATGACAGAGTGTACGATTTGGGACGATACAAACTCCCCTTCTGGACTGTATTCCAATAAAACGCTCTTGGTAAGCCTGTCCTCACCCTCCTTTAAGCTACAGACCCCTTCGGAAAGGGGCGTGGGGAGCATGGGGACGACCTGGCCGGGGAAGTAAACGCTAGTGCCCCTTTTTCTTGCCTCCTCATCAAGTACAGAATCTGGCCGCACGTAGTATGATACATCGGCGACATGCACCCCCAGGTGCCAGTGGCCCTTTTGGTCTTTCTTGATAGATATGGCGTCATCAAAATCCTTGGCATCCTCTGGGTCTATGGTAATTGTTATTTCCCCTCTCAGGTCCAGCCGGCGTTGATACTCATCCTTTGGTATCATTTGTGATAATCTGTTTGCCTCGTCCTCGATATCGGGTTTAAACTTATGAGGTAATTGGAATTGGTAAACAACGGAGAGTACATCTACCATCGGGTCGCCGTCCTGCCCCAGTACCTCAATCACCATTCCCTCGGGTGCCAGGTGTCTGGAGGGCCACTGTGTGACCTTAACAATTACCTTCTGCCCCACCTGCGCACCGGCGGTGTCGTCGTCCGCCACGTAGACGTCTCTGAATAGGCAGGGATTGTCCGGGGCCACATAGCCCAGACGCCTGGTCTTCTCGAAGGTTCCGATTATTGTCTCATTAACGTGTTCTAGCACATTCACTATTTGGCCGGATGCGGACCTTTTCCTACCCCTGCCCCACCTGCGGCCCCGGCCACGACCACGGCCAAAGATTCGGGCAGCGGTCGCCTTAGGCAGGCGCACCGCCACCGTATCACCGTGCATGGCCTCACCCATGTCCTCCTCGCCAACATAGACATCGTGCCCTCCGTCTTTTAGTGGAACCACAAATCCGTAACCCCTGGGACTGCACTTAAGCGTGCCTACCATCAAGTTGACTTTCGAGGGAATGGCATACTGCTCTTGCTTTATCTGCACAATGTCCCCCTGGAGCTCCAGACTGCGCAGGAGGCAGAGAAAGGTCCCCTGCTCCTTGCCTGGAATCCCAAAATGCTCTGCCAACTCCTCAGCATTCATGGGACGGTAGCGCCTACTACCCAGGAATTTGATTATGTCACGGGCTTCTGGCATCATGGTACGAATACAAAACTGGAGCTTAGTTCTTTAGTAATAAAAGGTTACAATGATTTTACCACACCTCCATTTTAGATAAAAGCGAATTCCCTAATAATTATGCGGAGTATATAATGGGGGGCAGGCTGGAATGCCTGGGACGTAATATCTATGGGGAAAGCAAGAACAACACGCAAAAAGGCCAGGGCCTTTGTGGGGACAAGTGGCTTTATGTACAGTCACTGGGGTAACGGTGTATTTTACCCCAAAAAACTGCCCCAGAGAGAGTGGCTGGAATTCTATGTTGAGCACTTCAACACAGTTGAACTAAATGTAGTATTCTACAGGCTGCCATCGGAAGATGCCTTCAGGTCATGGTATAGGAGGACGCCCAAAGATTTCAGGTTTGCCCTCAAGGGCAGTAGGTTCATAACCCATATAAAGAGGCTGAAGGGCTGCAGTGAGCCCCTTAAGCTCTACTTTAAAAGGGCTCGTCTGCTCAAAGAGAAACTTTCTGTTGTACTCTGGCAGATGCCTCCGAGGTTTAAGAAAGACGCACCCAGACTCTGGGACTTTGTGCGCGCTCTAAAAGACTACGGGTCTACGCGCCATGCCTTTGAGTTTAGGGACGCAACCTGGTTTGATGGAGACGTCTATGAGATGCTACATAAAGCCGACATGGCCTTATGTATGGCGGATTGGCCCCGCTACGGAGTGAAAATACCGGAGACGGCGAGCATTATCTACCTGCGTAGACACGGTCCTGAGGGCGGCAGACTTTATACCGGATGCTACCCCAAGGCAGACTTGCGGAGAGACGCACGAGAGATAAAGAGGTGGCTCTCAGCGGGCAAAGATGTCTATATATATTTTAATAATGACGAACGAGGTTGGGCGGTGAAGAACGCATTGGATGTGAAAAAGTCTATCGAGCGGAGTCGGATTGGTTAGTTCCCTGCGATTGGTCTGAGTGGCGGAGACCAAACAGCTTCTTTATGGTCTCCACATATCGGTGGCTACTGCCGTTCTTTGCCTCCTGTTTGCTTACCCTCGCTGGCTCGTGCAAGAGCTTATTCAAGGTTCTCTCCATACTGTAGATCACGTCCCGCCATTGGTCTTCGCTTATGTCTGCAAGTTTGGGTCTTAACCTATTTAACTCTTCTTTGCCCACCGTATGGAAGTGCTCCCTAAGGTTTGCAATAACAGGGCCTATCTTCATCTCCTCCAGCCAGGCTATAAACCGTTCTACCTCTTTTTCTACCATTGCGGTGCACTTCTCCATCTCTTTTGCCCTTTCATCAACGTTCTGGTTTACCACGGTCTGGAGGTCATCGATGTTGTACAGATAGACGTTGTCCATCCTTCCAACTTCTGGGTTTATATCCCTCGGCACAGCGATATCTATAAGGAACATTGGGTTACCTTTGCGCTGGAGCATGGCCTCTCTGATATGGTCGGGGTGGAGCACATAATGGGGCGCAGCAGTAGAGCTTATTACTATGTCGGCCTTGCTTAATTCCTTCGTAAGGTCATCGTAGCGTACCGCATTACCTCCAAATTCCTCGGCCAGGGCAACAGCCCTATCGAAGCTTCGATTAGAGACCATGACGGTTCTTGTACCTTGTTCTACAAGTGACTTGAGCACAAGCTCCGCCATTTCTCCTGCGCCTATGATGAAGGTAGTTTTATCGGAGAAATTCTGAAACACTTTTTCTGCAAACTCTACCGCCACAGAACTAATAGATACCTTTCCCCAGGCAATGCGGCTGTTGGAATGGACGGCCTTGGCCACGCTGAGTGCCTGCTGAAAGAGCTGATGCAGGACCCTGCCGGTTGTCTCACATGAGGTCGCCATCATGTAGGCCTCTTTCACCTGGCTCACTATCTGCGACTCACCTACCACCATAGAATCAAGGCTAGAGGCCACATGAAAGATGTGTTTCGCTACTGCCCTAGAGCCGCTATAACTGTACATATGGTCCCTAAACCTCTCAGTGTCTACGCCGTGGAATTCGGACAGAAAGCCTATCACGGCCTCTCCATTAAGGGAATCGTCCGGCGAGCAGGTGTATAACTCCACCCTGTTACAGGTTGAGATTATTGCCACTTCGCTGGAAGGAAACTTTTTGTGAAAGCGTTCAAGTGCCTCTGTAGTATTGGAGGGGCTAAAGGCCAACCGCTCCCTCACATCTATGGGAGCTGATTTATGGTTAAGTCCCACAACTAGCAGATTCATCACTTATTCTCGAACTCTTCTATAATAAGTCGTGAATTTTCTTTTGACACCTTCTGATAGCCGTGCTGGGCACCCAGGAAGAATGTACCCAGAAAGGTGAAAAGCACCAGTATAAAGGCGGCAATGGTAAGGCCAGCCACCTTGTTACCATGCATCGAAACACCTACTCTGAGGTGTAATAGGGCTGCATAAAAAAGCCAGGTCACTAGACCCATCACTACCTTCGAGTCAAGATACCACTGGGGTCCAAGGGCGTTAGAATATTTTAACCAGAAGGCCCCAAGCACCAGCCCCAAGGTCAGGAGTGGGAAGCCGAAGCTCAGCGTTTTCCACATCATGGTGTCAAGCCTTTCGAGGGAAGGCAGCCCATGAAAAACCGGCCCAAAGAATTTGTGCTTCAACTGTCTCTGTTGGGTCAAATACATGACACTGAAGATAAATGTAAGCGTAAAAGCAGCGTAGCCCATAAAGAGCGGGATAGTGTGGGCAACCAGCCAAAACTTGCTGAGATTTGGTGAGGCGACCAGGGTATTTCCCTTCAAGACCAATGCCCAAACACTCAAGACCGTTACAAGAGGGAACAAGAAGGCTCCCATGGAAGGCACGTTGTATACATACTCTACTGTAATGAACACGACAACCACACACCAGATTAGTAAAATAAGGGACTCGTATAAATTGGTTATGGGTATGTTGCCAGCCCTCGCGGCAAGGACGCCGAGGAAGGCGGTGTGTAGCAGAAATGCAGCAATGGGGAGACGGTCAGCCCATCGCTTGCTGAAGCTATCGGGCCTTGTAAGATGCCCAACCTCCCAGGTGCTCGCAAGGAGGTATAGAAGCGTTACTATTATGAAAGGGTTATATGCCACTCCGAGGCTCATAGCAGTAATCAATTTGTTTTATAATAATAGATGTAGTTTAAATAAAAGCACCCCTTTAATCAACATAATTTTATTCCATCAATACCCTAAGCTGTTTTAACACCGTAAAATATGTCCTTTACAGGGATTGGTGACGGTGTTACAATTCGCTCGTTAATGCCTACAAACCATACAATAACCACTGAAAGACTATGAAGCCCTTGCGTTTTTTTATCTTTGCCTTTCTATGCTCAACCCTTCTCCCCTATATTATTTTTGGCAACCCTTACGGCCATATTGCCCTGGGACAGCATCCCTGTGGTAGGGCCGTTACCACGAACCCAGCCTTCCAATACTACCCACAGATATGGGGCACAAATATCCTCTGGCTCGACCGCCGAAGAGGTAATTCTGATGTCTATATATACGATTTTGCAAAAGAGAAAGAGGTTCAGATACTCCCGGGCACAGAAGAGGTAAGCTCTATCAACGTCTATAAGGACCGTGTTGTATATCAAACGTGGGGAGGTGACTGGGATGTGTGGCTGCTCAACCTCAAAAGCGGTAACAAGAGGGAAATATCTGCCAGCGACTCGTGGCATGAGATGCTGCCAAGGATATGGGGCGACTTAGTCGCTTGGGAGGACTGGCGCAACGGATACGGGCTTGGCGATATCTATCTCTACAACCTTAAGACAAAAGAGGTGCTTCAGATAACCGACGACCCAAGCGCACAGGGCAAGCCAGACATATACGAGGACATTATTGTCTGGCACGATAAACGCCACGATAGCTGGGACATATATCTATACGACCTCACCAAAGGTGAAGAACGCAGACTGACGGACGACCCTGCCGACCAGTTCAGCCCGGTTGTTTATGGAAACCACATAGTCTGGGTAGATGCCCGTAACGGTAACTGGGACATCTTTATGCACGACCTCTCCACGGGTACCACCGAGTGTATATGCGATGAACCCTCCAAGCAGTGGTGGCCTCAGATTTGGAATAACACGGTCTTATGGGTAGATGAGAGGAAGGAGTATAGCGCCATATACGTTTATGATATAACGACGGGTCGGGAAAGGCCACTCTGCGATTCTCCCGCCCCTCAGCGACAACCCGCCATCTACGGGGACCGCATAGTGTGGATGGATTTTAGAAGCGGTGACCCAGAGGGTACAAAACAGGGGAATTGGGATATATTTGTCACATCTCTACCTATTTACCGCATCACTACCACAATTAATTATCCGTAACCTTCTCTAGGGTGGAGCCTGCACCATGAGCGTGCTGGAGATTATTAAAAAAAGACGTAGTGTAAGGAGATTCCAGGGCAGTAGGGAGATATCCAAGGAAATTATAGACGAGCTGATAGAGGCACTGATATGGGCCCCAAGTGCCGGTAACCTTCAGAGCCGGAAATTCTACTTTGTCCGTAACCAGGTGGTAAAAGACAACCTGGTAAGGGCTGCCTGGGGACAGGGCTTTATTGCCGAGGCCCCCCTGGTAATAGTGGCCTGTGCAGACATGCGCATAGGGACGTACTACAGCAGCCGGGGCACAGACCTATACGCCCTTCAGGATGTTGCCGCAAGCATACAGAACCTCCTTCTTTTGGCCCATGAACACGGCTTGGCGACGGTTTGGGTGGGTGCCTTCGATGAGCAGAGTGCGGCAGATGCCCTTAAGCTCCCGGGGCATCTACGGCCGGTGGCAATAGTCCCTGTGGGTTATCCGGCGGAGCAGCCGTTTGCTCCTGGCCGTGTGTCCGGCAAAAAGGCGGTCGAGTTTGTTGAGTAGAGAAGTGGCCTCACCCATGGGTATTGGCTGTCTATTCTTTCTTACCTTGTCCGCAAGGACGCTTGCTCACCACATTTGATTTTCTACATCTCCTCCGGTGTTTGGATGCCCAGGAGTATCAGTCCGTTTCTCAAGACCTGTCTCACCGAATCGGAGAGGAGTATCCTCGCCTTGGTTAGCTCTTCGTTTTCGCTGATAATGCGATGGTGATTGTAGTAGCGGTTAAATACGCCGCAGAGGTCTAATAAGTAGTTACACATGATTACGGGCTCACAGGAGCGGGCGGCGCCCTCGATGGCCTTGGAAAATTGTTCCAGCTTCCTGACCAGTAGATATTCATCCTTCTCCTTAAGTAGCCCATAATCCACCACTGAACTCACTGCCTTGCCATATTTTCTCATCACACTGCAGAGCCTTGCGTGTGTGTACTGGATATAGGGTCCTGTTTCTCCCTCAAAATTCAAGACCACGTCCCAGTCGAATACAACATCCTTTGCCCGCCTGGTTGATAAATCGGCAAAGATAACCGCACCAACTCCCACCTGCCGCGCCACATGGTCCTTATTTCCCAGTCCGGGGTTTTTCTCTTCTATTATCTCCTGTGCCCTGGTTACCGCCTCGTTGAGGACTTCTTCCAGGAGGATAATCTTGCCCTTCCTGGTGGACATCCTGCCGTGTTTGAATTTTATAAGACCGAAGTCAACATGGGTGCAGTCCTTTACCCAATTGTAGCCCATCAGCTCAAGTACCTTGAAGAATTGTCTGAAGTGCAGTTTCTGCTCGGAGCCCACGACATAGAGCATCTTGTTGAACCCAAATTCCTTGTGACGATACTCTGCGGCACAGATGTCACGGGTGGCGTACAGGCTGGCCTCATCCCTTTTTTTCAACATACAGGGTGGCATGTCATATTTATCCAAATCAACTATAAGTGCCTCCTCACTCTTTGTTGCAAGCCTTGCAACTTTCAACCTCTCAACGGTGTCCTCAAGCATTTTGTTATAAAAGCTCTCACCGGTGTAGTAATCGAATTTTATCCCCAGTGCCTCATATATCTTATTAAACTCTCTGAGACTCAGGTCCTTGAAGCGTTCCCAGAGCATTCGTGCCCCGGACTCGTCCTCCTCAAGCCCCTTGAAGGCTGCCCTGGCCTCTTCTTCGAGAGAGGGGTCTTTCTTTGCCTCTTCGTGGAACTTGACGTACAGGTCGTTCAAGACACCTATGGGGTCATGGCGCAGGGCATCCTCACTGCCCCAGTGTCTGAAGGCCGTTATAAGCTGGCCAAACTGCGTCCCCCAGTCCCCCAGGTGGTTTATTCCAATAACTCGATAGCCGAGTGCCTTATGGAGCCTGTAGAGGGCGTTGCCGATAACGGCGGAGCGGAGGTGATGAACGCCAAGATGCTTTGCAATGTTTGGAGACGAGTAGTCTATGACTACCGTGTTACCCCTTCCCAAGTCGAGGTGACCGTAGTGGTCTTTTTGACCGAAGACATCTTCAAGAATCCACTGTGCCAGTTCATTTCTATCAACGAAGAAGTTGAGGTAAGGTCCGTGTGCCTCTACCTTGGTTATTTGTTCACCCGCCAGTGGGGCGCTCGCCAAATCCTTTGCAATCAGTGCGGGAGCCTTCTGGAATCTTTCCTTAAGGGTAAAGCAGGGTAGGGTATAGTCGCCCAAGTCTGGATTTGGTGGAATATCAATGAGTGATTTTACGACATCCTCCTCGATGCCTGTATACTCCTTGAGGCGGTGGGCTATCTTGCCGGTGAAGGGATTTTCACGAGAATGGGTGTGAGTCTTTGTTGCCACTTTGGATTTTATAGTTTGGATGGTTGGGGGTGCACGCTCAGGTCTAGTCCCATGCTTGACCTTACCTCCTTCATGGTCTCCTGGGCGAGTTCTTTGCACCTCTCCGCACCCCTTCTCAAGACATCCACTACGTAGCCAGGGTCGCCGTCCAGTTCCCTTACCTTTTCCCTCACTGGCGCAAGTTCCCGGATAATGTTGTCGGATAGGACCTTCTTGCAGTCCAGGCACCCGATTCCAGCCGTCCTGCACCCATTGGCTGACCAGTCTATCTCTTCGTTTGAGGAGAAATACCTGTGGAGGTGATAGATGTTGCAAATCTCGGGTGTGCCACAATCAGAGCGCCTCTTTCTTGCCGGGTCGGTTACGGCCACGGAAAGTTTTTCCCATATAACCTTCGGCGACTCGGTAAGGCCAATGTAATTATTCATGCTCTTGCTCATCTTGTTTGCGGCGTCAAGGCCCATGATCCTCGGGGCATCTGAGAGGAGTTCCTTGGGCTCGGGAAACACATTGCCGTAGCGTCTGTTAAATTTTCGAGCTATTTCTCTTGAGAGTTCTATATGCTGTATCTGGTCCTCTCCCACTGGTACCACCTCCGCCTTGTAGAGGAGTATGTCGGCGGCCTGGAGTACAGGGTAGCTGAATAGGCCTGCGTTTACATTCTCTCTATGGTGGCGCGCCTTGTCCTTGAACTGGGTCATGCGCTCGAGATGACCCAGGGGCGTGACGGTATTGAATATCCACGTCAGCTCGGTATGCTCGGGCACGTGGGACTGGACAAATATGGTGCAGCGTTCCGGATCAAGCCCTGCGGCTATATCCACAGTCGCTGCCTGGAGTATCCTCTGTGGCATACCCTTGGGAGTATGTTCTATGGTTATGGCGTGGTAGTCAACAATGGAGAAAATACAGTCGTATTTACCAAGTAGCTTGACCCAGGTTTTTATGGCCCCCAGGTAATTGCCTATGTGTACCTCGCCCGTGGGTTGGATTCCGCTGAAGAGTCTCTTTTTCATAAAGAAAATTCTACTTTTTTGGTCCAATTTTGTCAAAAGAATAGACCGTTTGGTAGGAGCAACCGCCGGGTCATTCCTGCGGGCGCGCCTCGACGCACTGAGATCTTTGAAAAAAATGCCAAGAGAGTGCACGGCAGTGCTACAGAACGTCATTGCGAGCGGAGCGAAGCAATCTCATGTTTTACGGTGGAAACCACTTATGAGATTGCTTCGTCGCTTTCGCTCCTCGCAATGACTGCTTTGTCTTGCTTTTTGCAGAGGTCTCGCACTGTATATTACTCTACATTTTAGGCCCTTGGTTTTACGTTGACAAGACCCTCCCAGGGGGTACAATTTATATCAGATAGCGGTTTGCGCATCTCTTGTTTATGAGAGGAGGTGTTGAGATGGCGGATATAATGAGATGGCCAGAGGTACCCGGCTTCGGTTCCTTACAGAGGGAGATGGACCGACTTTTTGAGGACTTTTTCCGCAGGAGCGGACTACCAATGCGGTGGGGCCCCGCTGCGGATGTTATGGAAACGTCTGACAGCGTTATAGTTAAGATTGAACTACCTGGTGTGGAGCCAAAGGATGTAGACATATCTGTTTCGGGCGATACCTTGACCATAAGGGGTGAAAAAAGGGAAGAAAAGGAAGAGAAGGGCAAGAGCTTTTATAGAATCGAGAGGTCATATGGAAGCTTCCACCGCACCATAAACCTACCATCTGACGTAGAGGCGGACAAGGCAAAGGCTGATTACAAGGACGGTGTGCTTGAGGTAACGCTGCCAAAGTCGGAAAGGGTCAAGGCAAAGAGAATCCCCATCAAGACCGAATGAAAAGGGGTGTAAAGGGGCGGGTTTATGAAAGAGAAACCGTAGAGGGCAACCCTTTTATAATTTTTTAACCAGTACACCCAAAGCTAGCCACTCCGCGTACGAGAAGGTGTAGCGTGGCAGCTTGCTGCCACGTTCAATATCTGCTCGCACGTTAGAACTATACCCAAACGTTGGAGCAAGCTCCAACGCTACATTGCACATTCTTGCCCCAGAGAGTTTTGATTGCCCTCGTGCTGAAGCTCTAATATTCTGGATGTGACGGACTCAATCTTCTCAAGGCTGTCCCTGTCCTCAGGCAGACCCTCTACCAGCTCCCTTGCCTGCTTAAAGTTTTCGAGCGCCCCCGGGAAGTCTCCTTCGTAGTAATCCTTCATACCAGAATAAAAGAGATGTAAGAACCGTATGTTATCGTCGGGGCTTATGGTCAGGGCCTTGCTTATCGTCTCTTTTGCCTTGTCATGATAGCCACTCTTGTAGTAGCTCTTCGCAGCCACGAGAAGCCCTTCCAGCCTGCCACCCTTGTACATGGAGGAAAAGATGTCATCCAGGCTTCCTTTTCCATAGGCGTCTTCTACGAGTTTCTCCTCTTCCAGCAAGAATCGAATCAGGAGGCCGTTTTCATTATAGTTTATCAGCAAGTCCTTTAGCTGCTCCAGTGTATTGGCCACAAGGGTGTTGGTCTCCTTCAACTCCTCAGAAAGCCTCTTCTTTGCCCTGCCGAGGATAAGGTTTTCTTCTCTCAGAAATTTCTTCTCGTGTGAGGTCTTAGATGCCTTTTCTCTCAATAGGGACACCTTCGGCATGTAAACCTCGAGTTGGTAGCAGTTTTCTCTTATTATCATGGCCTCGTGAAAGATGGAACCTATCGCCAGGTCGAACAGCCTTTCCTGCTCTGTGGAATTGTCATTGCCACGATACAGGTCGTGGCAGTTTTTCTTTAGATTAAATAGCATGGATTGACCTTTATCGTCTACCAGCTCCTGTACATCGTCAAATCTCAGCTTACCCCTCTGGTAGTTTGAAAAGAGCTTACGATAGAAAATGGCTGAGCGAAGGAAGAGCTTAACTATCTCCACAACCTTGCGGCCCCTGTCCCTTTCTGCAATCCTTATCATGTCTTTTCCGTAAAAGTTCCCTATTGGTTAAATTCTCAATTTTGTAAGTATCAAAACTATACGTTACATCGATGGCGTGTACGTTGTCAACACCATGGGCGCTGACGTTGGCATAGAACATAACTTTGCGGCGCCTATTCGTAGCGCAGGACCTCCACCGGGTCAAGCCTGGCGGCCCTCATGGCGGGGTAGACACTGGCAAGAACGCTAAGGGCTATGGCCACGCCAGCAATTATTGCCAAACCCCAGGGACTTATCATCACAGGAATCTCGTTAAAATAGTAGACCTCCGGCGGAAACGGTCTCCAGCCCGTAAGGCCATAGAGGTACTGCTCCAGCCAATTTATTCTCAGAATTATCCCCAGACCAAGGCACACACCTATAGCCGAACCTATAACCCCGATGAGAAACCCATTGAATAGGAATATGTTCATGATGCCGGGCTGTGTGGCGCCAATGGCCTTGAGTATCCCAATGTCCTTTGCTATGACAAAGACGATCATCCTGAGGATGGCCATAATGCAGAAGCTGGCCACTATGAGTAAGCAGAAGAGTATTATGGCCATCACCCGTCTTTCCAGTGCTACCGCCCTGAGAAAGGTCTTTCGTGCATCCTCCCAGGTCTGCACGTAATATTCTGTCCCAAGCATCTTCTGCAACTCATCCCTCACTTCCGTGGCATATCGGTAATCATCCAGCCGAAGGCTTATGCCTGTCACCGAGTCAGGAGTCCCTACCAATTCTTGTGCCGCCTCGAGAGGGATGTATACGTAGGTCTTGTCAAAGTCGTACATACCAGACTGGAATTTCTCTTCCACAACAAAGGCCTTAACACTTATCTTGTCCCAGCCCTTCACGGTAACAAGCACGATCTTCTCCCCATTGGGCACGAAGCTCTCTGGGTTTTTAACGGGGTCTCCTGGAGCAAGCCTCAAGAGTTCTACACCCGCAAATGCGCTGTAGGTCTTAGCCTTCCCGTGGACCCTTTTGAGGTGCTCTGGTTTGCCGTCGAAGGCGCTCATGTAAGAGTCGAGCTCTCCAACCTGCGCCTCCAGTACGGGGTCTATTCCCTTAAAATATGCAAACTCCTTGGCACCACGCACCCTTACTAGCGCGGGGCCCTCCACAAACGGCGCACAGGCCTTTACGTGTTTAACTGTCTTGACCCTCTCCATAATTTCCTTGTAATCGTTAAAGCCGTAGATCCCACTCTTTAGGATCATCACGTGCGCCAGGGTCCCTCGGATGCGCATCCTCAACTCTTTGTCAAAGCCGCTCATCACGGAAAGGACTACTATGTATGTTGCAACGCTGAGTGCTATCGCCGCAATGGCAATGTAGCAACTCTTTCTTTTCTTGAGGTAGCGTAGGCTTATAAAGACCTCGTACATTTTTTACCCAAGTAATTGATACAAACAGCTTAAGATATAACTTCCCCATTCTATCAGGGGTTCCTCAGAGAGCGCAAACAAAATCTATCAATACTCCTCCAAGAATCCTTGACAAACCCCTCATTGTCTAAATAATACAGCCTTAAGGAGGCCCATTATGCTTAAATTCATTACCGCAGGTGAGTCCCACGGGAAGTGCATGATTGCTGTTGTGGAGGGGTTTCCAGCCGGTGTGCACCTGGATGAAGAGGTGATAAATAATGACCTCAGGCGGCGCCAAGGAGGCGTGGGCAGGGGCCCAAGAATGGACATTGAAAAGGACGAGGTAGAAATCCTTTCCGGCATCAGGAAGGGGACAACCTTGGGAAGCCCAATATGTATGAAGATAAAGAACTACGACTTTAGCATAGACCAGCTACCGGAGCTGACCAGGGCAAGGCCGGGCCACGCGGATTTGGCCGGGGCCATGAAATACGGATGCCATGACATGCGCAACATCCTTGAGAGGGCAAGTGCCAGGGATACGGCCGCACGGGTGGCGGCAGGGGCACTAGCAAAGACACTGCTCAACAATTTTGGAGTCAAGGTCATTGGTTACGTGAAGGGGATTGGCGGGGTTATGGACGAGACCCCGGCCTCGGCAAGGAACCCGGAAGAGGTCCAGAGGCTGAGGGACTCAAGCAGCATCTACTGTCTTGATAAGAAAGCAGGGGAAAGGATGGTAAAAAGGATAAAGGAGGCGGGGGAGACCAACGATTCTGTGGGTGGACTCATAGAGGTAACGGTCTATGGCGTTCCCCCGGGCCTGGGTAGCTACACACAGTGGGACCAGAGACTCGACGGCAGGCTTGCCGCTGCGGTTATGTCCGTACAGGCCATAAAGGGGGTGGAGATAGGGCTTGGCTTCCAGGTGGCCGAAAAACTTGGCTCAGAGGTGCACGACAGTATCTACTATAACCAAAAATCCCGCAGCGACAGCCTAACAGGTGGCTTTTTCCGCAAGACGAATCGGGCCGGCGGGCTTGAAGGAGGCGTAACGAACGGAGAGCCCATAGTAGTGGGGGCGGCTATGAAGCCTATACCCACCCTGCGTAAGTCCCTGGAGTCGGTGGAGCTCACCACAAAGAAAAGCGCTCCAGCCGCTGCCGAGCGCTCTGATGTATGTGCCGTACCGGCTGCATCGGTGGTGGTAGAGGCTGTCGTAAGTTTCGAGATGGCAAGGGCTTTTATGGAAAAGTTTGGAGGTGATTCTATCCAAGAGACCGGGAGGAACCTGGAGGGCTACCTCAAACAGGTGCGCAGTCTGTAGTAAATCATTTTCCCTTGAATAAACACATCCCCTAATGTATATTTGTAAATTGATAAATGGAACGACTTAGGACGTTTGTTGCTGTAGAGGTAGACGAGGCGATAAAAAATAGGTTCAGGGAGTTACAGGAGAAACTGAAAGAGGCCGGGGGTGATGTCAGATGGGTGGATACTGGGAACATTCATGTTACACTAAAATTCCTCGGCTACATAGAGGATACCAATCTTTCCCTTGTAAAGGATATAATTCAGGAGGCCGTCAGCGGTCTGAAATCATTTTGTGTCGAGTTTGAAGGTGTAGGGGCCTTTCCCAGACTGGAAAGACCGCGTGTAGTATTCATTTCAATTAAGGACACCTCTGGTAGCCTCTCCAAGATAAATTCCAGACTCGAAGAGAAGTTCTTTACAAAACTAGGCATAGAAAAGGAGAACCGCAGGTACTCACCCCATCTCACCATTGGCCGTGTCAAATCTACGAAGAACGTAGGCCCTCTAGTACGTCTTATGACGAGGCATTCTGCAGATAGCTTTGGAGAGGAGCGGGTGAAAGGTGTTGTGCTCATGCGTAGCCAGTTGTCGCCCAAGGGGCCTACTTATACGAAACTTGAGTGTTTTAATTTAGACTAGTCATTATCAAAAACGGGGAGTAAAGGATGGCAAAACAGGAAGTAGCTGAAAAGTCCAAACGAGGCCAGGCCCTGGAGAGGGCCCTGTCTCAGCTAGAAAAGCAGTATTACAAGGGTGTTATAATGCGTGTGGGCAAGCAGACAAAAATCAACGTGCCTGCCATCTCCACAGGTTCGTTGTCCTTAGACATGGCCCTGGGCGTGGGAGGCGTGCCCAGGGGTCGGGTTACAGAGGTCTTTGGCCCTGAGGCCTCTGGAAAGACCACACTGGCCCTCCACATAATAGCCAGTGCGCAGAGGCAGGGCGGTGTGGCTGCCTTTATCGATGCTGAACATGCTATGGACCCAGAGTACGCAAAGAGATTGGGTGTGGACCTAGATAATCTTTTAATAAACCAGCCCGATACCGGAGAGCAGGCCCTGGACATAGCGGAGACACTCATTAGGTCCAACGCCGTTGATGTTATAGTGATAGACTCCGTTGCAGCCCTTACTCCAAAGGCAGAGATAGAGGGTGAGATGGGCGACACCCAGATTGGACTTCAGGCAAGGCTAATGTCCCAGGCCATGCGTAAGCTCTCGGGTATCATCTCTAAATCTCATACCTGCCTGGTATTTATTAACCAGATAAGGGAAAAGATTGGGGTCATGTTTGGTAACCCGGAGACTACACCAGGCGGCAGGGCACTAAAATTTTACTCCTCGGTCCGTATTGACGTGCGAAAGATAGGAATAATTAGAGACGGTGACCGTGCAGTAGGCAGCAGGGTAAGGGCCATGGTGGCAAAGAACAAGGTTGCGCCGCCTTTTCGTAAGGCAGAGTTTGATATCATGTTTAATAGCGGTATTTCTTTCTCGGGCGACCTCCTGGATTTGGCGCTGGAAAACGGTCTGGTGGATAAAAGCGGTGCATGGTTCTCATATGGAAAAATACGCCTGGGGCAGGGTAGGGAAAACGCCAAGAGTTTTCTGGAAAAAAACACCGAGCTTATAGAAGAGCTAAAGCAGTCAGTATTACAAAAGCTCGCGCCGGTAGAGGCAGGTAGCAGCGGTTGAGGAGAAGAATACCCAATAAGACTGGTTCCTCCCAAAAGCGGTTCTTACCCTAAGTGCGTAGAATCCCACAAAACCCCATGATATGAACACGAATGACATCAGGGAAAGGTTCCTGAAGTTTTTTGAGAAGAAGGGTCACGTGATAGTGCCCAGCGACTCCCTGGTACCTACGCATGACCCTACCTTGCTATTTACCGGGGCAGGCATGAACCAGTTCAAGGACCAGCTCCTGGGCAGGGGTAAACTCACGTACACCAGGGCCACCTCATCCCAGAAGTGTCTCCGCACCGGGGATATTGATAATGTGGGAAAAACCACCTCCCACCACACCTTCTTTGAGATGTTAGGGAATTTCTCCTTTGGTGACTACTTCAAAAAAGAGGCTATCGAATGGGCATGGGAGTTTTTACTCAAGGAGTTAAAGCTCCCGCCCGACAGGCTATATGCCAGCATATACAAGGACGATGGGGAGGCTTACGAGATATGGGAGAAGACTATTGGCATCCCAGGCTCAAAGATATTTCGGTATGGGGAAAGTGACAACTTCTGGCCTGCTAATGCACCTTCCCAGGGACCAAACGGCCCTTGTGGACCCTGTGCCGAGATTTTCTACGACCAGGGAGAGGCTCTCGGATGCGGCAGGAAGGACTGCAATCCTAACTGTGAGCACTGTGAACGCTTTGTAGAGATATGGAACCTAGTATTTGTGCAGTACGACCGTAAAGACCTTGGGGTGCTGGAACCCCTTGACCACAGGGGTATTGACACTGGTATGGGTCTCGAAAGGATGGCCAGGGTTATGCAGGGTGTGCAAAACAATTTTGACATAGATATATTTGTGCCAATAATCGATGAGTTGAAAGACATCTTGGGTACAAAACACAGGGGCAACCATAAAGCGGCACTCTTTCGGAGGATCGCCGACCACATGCGTGCCGTGGTGTTCTGCATCTCGGACGGTGTCCTCCCATCAAACGAGGGGAGAGGGTATGTGGAAAGGCGCCTCCTAAGACGGGCCGTGAGGGATGCAATGCAGATTGGCCTCGAAAAGGCGTCTCTTTACAAGCTGGTACCGGTAATTGCCCATACAATGGAAATACCATACCCCGATGTCAGGGAACGTAGGGAAAATATTGCCAGAATAATAAAGAACGAAGAGGAAAGGTTTTTGCAGACCTATCATCAAGGCATGCGGCGGCTTGAAGAGATTGGTGCGGTCCTGAAGAAGGAGGGGGAAAAGGTCTTTCCCCCGGAAGAGGCCTTCAGGCTTTATGATACCTACGGCTTCCCGATAGAAGGTACTTCGGCCTACTGTGCAGAGGAAGGCTTCAGTTTTGATGAGAGTGGGTTTGAGAAATACATGGAGGAGCGCGTTCGACTCTCCAGGGTCACTTCGGGCATCAGTGGGGCGGTATTCGACGTGGGAGCCGTCGCACAGCTTAAGGAATCATACACAGGTACGGAGTTCCTGGGCTACCGGCGCGGCAGAGCGAAGGTGAAGGCAAAGGTGGTGGCCATTGTGGTGGACAATCAACTGGTAAGGGGCGCCGAGAAGGGTCAGTCGGTCACAGTAGTGTTGGACCGCACACCGTTTTACGGTGAGGCGGGTGGACAGATAGGCGACACGGGTCTCCTCAGGGGCAAAGGCTCCCTGTTAGAGGTGGTGGACACAAAGAGGGTAGATGGTTTCATCCTGCACCACTCGAAGGTGGTTAAGGGGGCGGTGTCTGTTGGCGACACGCTTACCTGTGAGGTTGACCTGGAGAGGAGGTCAGGGATAAGCCGCAGCCATACCGCCACACACATACTGCACCACGTGCTCAGACAGGTTGTGGGAAAGCATGCTGAGCAGGCAGGCTCCCTGGTAGCACCTGACAGGTTGCGCTTCGACTTTCATCACTTCCAGGCACTCAAGAGGGACGAGGTGTCTAGGATCGAAGACCTGGTGAATGAGAAGATTGTGGCGAACTCCCCAGTCGGGGCGGAGGAGATGTCCCCGGAGGAGGCCAAAAAGAGGGGTGCCATAGCACTGTTTGGGGAAAAGTACGGCGAGAGGGTGCGCTTGGTAAACATAGGGAACTACAGCCTGGAGCTCTGCGGCGGCATCCACTTGAGGCGAACCGGTGAGGTGGGCCTGTTCAAGATTGTGGGGGAAAGCTCCGTGGCAGCAGGTATCCGCCGACTGGAGGCCCTTACAGGCCCCGCTGCCCTTAAGAGTGTCAGAGAGAAGGAATACACAGTGGAGGAACTAGCACGGATGTTAAAGGTGCAGGAAGCCGGCCTTATCGGCAGGGTGGAAGGCCTTCTGGGGGATATAAAGGGGCTCGAAAGGGAGATAAAAGGGCTAAAGGGAGGTGGTCTGGGTAAGGCGACCAGCGAGCTCATCACCCGTGCCAGGGAGGTATCCGGTGTAAAAATCATAACAGAGAAGGTGGAAGGGGCCAAGGCGGACGACCTTCGCAGGACAGCCGACACACTTAAGGCCCAGGCACCATCCATCGCCATAGTACTGGCCGCTATGCAGGACGGTATGGTAGTAATAATAACGTCGTTGAGCAAGGACCTTGTAAAGCGCGGGTTACATGCCGCTGAGATAGCCAAGGATGTCGCAAAGGTGGTTGGCGGGGGAGGTGGCGGTAGGGCAGATATGGCCCAGGCAGGTGGAAAATATACAGAAAAGATTGATGAGGCATTAGACTATTCCTTTAAGCTGATAAAAGAGAAAGTACTAAGTGGAGGATAGGAAGAGACCTCTGTAGAAGAGTTGCTCTAATACCATGTGTCATTCTGAGCGGAGCGAAGAATCTAGTATTCAGAGATTCTTCGGTCGTTTCACTCCCTCAAAATGACAATTGTGCAGGGTTTTCAGAGTTTCAGGAATGTACGAAACAGGTGTTTCTTTAGAGTGGAAGGTAGTGTAAATGCCACCAAAACTCCTGGCTGACCTCAAAGGTATTGACACTGATAAACCAGAGATAGGCATCGAGGAGATAAGGGCCATTAACCCCCACCGCTTCGAGATGGAGCAGCTCACAGGGATACTGAAATTTGACCCGGAGAACAGGCTCATTATAGGCTATAAGGATGTAACAACGAATGAGTTCTGGATACGCGGCCATATACCAGGAAGGCCGCTAATGCCTGGGGTCCTCATGGTAGAGGCAGCCGCCCAACTCTGTACCTTTTATTACAAGAAGTCTATCCCCGATGATAGGTTTCTTGGCTTTGGCGGCGTTGATAAGGTAAAATTCCGGGGTACAGTAGTGCCGGGAGATAAACTTATACTAATTGCAAGGAATCTTGAACTGAGGCCCAGAAGGGCCACCTTCGATACACAGGGAGTGGTAGACGGCAGGATAGTCTTTGAGGCAGAAATTATCGGAATGGCTATTTGACAGGAAGGACGCTGGGCAAATCGGCTACGCTCTCTATATAAATATCGGGTTTCTCGCCACCCTTAGAACCTGAAACAAAGCGCTGGTAGTGCCTTCCATGTTTCACCATTACTGTAGGAATTCCCAGTTCCTTCGCTACTTTAAGCTCCCTATCCATTCTATCGCCCACACAGAGCACCTCTTCAGGCTTTAAATCATGTTTGTCCAAAATCTCCTTGAAGCAGGCCTTCTTGGCCTCTGAGCTAACCGCTTGCAGGATAATTATCTCATCAAACATCCCGTCCAACCCCAGCACGTGTATCTTTCCCTCCTGCTCCTCACGTATCCCTGCGGTAACAAGGTACAACACCAGTCCCTTGTTCTTCAGGTACTTAAGGACGTCTACCACCCCTTCGAAAGGTCTTATCTCGTTGATACTTACCTCGGACAGTGCTTTCTTAATGTCTTCGAGGAAGCTGGGGGGTAAAGAGTAGTGCTGGGCTATGTCTTCATACAGGTTGCCATTAAGGGTTGTTTCTTTTTTGAGTTGCAGTTCATACGCCTCTTTCTCCGAACACCCAATGGCGCTGGCAATGACCCCAGCCACCTTAAGCCTCATAGAATGTATCAGCGTCCCCGAACAATCGTAGAGGGTGTCGTCGAGGTCAAAGATTATAGTCTTTGTAACTCCGAAGGCATGCAACATAACCTTAACGTACTTTCTCTGTCGCTAAACTATGGATAGGCATGCGGGCATAGACCTTGCAGATGGCGTCAGCCAATTTGTCAGGGTCGTGACGCAGAAGGTCCTGCTTTTCCCACAGCACCCTAACCTTGTCCAGGTCTTCCACCAGGTCGGCTTCCACAACCTTAACGAATAGGCTGTCCGTGTCGGGGTCGAGTCTAACCACACCCGCCCCTTCCTTCTCGTATCTATCCAATATATCCTTCCGTGGTAGATTATCATTCACCAGCACATAGTCCAGCACCCCTTCGCCCACGTGCTTGGTTATTACCCTGATGTGGTCGGAAGATGTGTAGCCGTCGGTCTGGCCGGGTTGTGTAACGATATTGCATACATATATCTTTGTGGCGTGAGAGTTTTTTATGGCCTCACTGATTCCCCTTACCAGGATGTTGGGAATAACGCTGGTATAAAGACTCCCAGGCCCTAATATAATTATGTCGGCACTTCTAATCTCTTCTAGCGTCTCGGGCAGGGCCTCTGCGTTATCTGGCTTAAGCAGGACCCTCTTTATGGGAGCTTTTCCAGGCTGGCGCACGTTAAGCTCGCTTTCCAGTATCTTGCCATCATCAAGCTCGGCACAGATATGTGTATCCTGAAGGGTGGAAGGCAGAACCTTTCCGCTTATTGCAAGGATCTTACTTGCCTTCTTTATCGCTTGCTCAAAACTACCCGTTATGTCCGTAAGGGCGGTCATAAGGAGGTTGCCCAGGCTCATTCCCTCCAACGAGCCCCTGTTAAACCTGTACTGAAAGAGTCTGTAGAGGTCCTCTTGTTGTTCCTCGGTCTCGGATAGTGCCACAAGACAATTCCTGGCATCCCCAGGGGGTAAAACCCCGTACTGCTCCCTGAGCATTCCCGAACTACGCCCAGAGTCAGTTACCGTGACAACGGCCGTGAGGTTCTTGCTGTAGGTCTTAAGGCCCTGGAGGACTATAGGCAGGCCTGTCCCCCCGCCTATTGCCAGGACTCTAAGCCTATCGGGGGACTTGCCCATATTTATAAGCTCAAGTATTGTGGAGAGCTGATATATACGCTTTATCTTATAATCCGGTTTCTCGGAGCTGCGTGAAGGCAACTCCACCTTGAATCTCCCGTGGAGCATCTGAATAGCAAACATGCCCATGGTCTTGGCCACCCTGAGTTCCGCACCCACCCTGTCGCCCACTACGGCTACTTCCTCGGGCAAGAGGTTGTACTTCTGGAGAAGTCCCCGGAAACAGTCCTCGAGCAGTAGTCCTACCTCCTGGTCATTAATCGCAATCTCGTCAAAATAGGAAGATATGCCCAATTGCTCCAGTTTCTTCTCCTGCCTCCTGTGCACCCCCATCGTTACCAAAAACAGCTTGTATTTCTCTAGCCTGAGCTGCCTCAGTGTGGAAACCACATCGGGGAAGGGCTCAATATCGGAGACCTCATCGCTGTTATACGCCCTCAGTGCACATTCCACCAGGGAGTGGTCCATTCCGTGCATCTTGGCTATTTCATCAAATACTAGGGACGATGGGCCGTACTTTTCTGACACCGTTTTCTGGAGCTTGTAGGCCTCCTCCACACTCAGAGGCAGACCGGCATTTACCATGGCCTTGGCTGCACGTCTCCTGGAGGCCTCTACCAATAGACCAGTACAGTCATAAAGGGTGTCATCCAAGTCGAAGATTACGGCCTTTATCCTCATAATGCTTACTATTATTTAACCCCCTTAATAGTGTCTCGTTGGCCGTTAGTAATGTAGAGACAAAACCAGCAGATGTCAATAGAGTTTAGCGCAATACTTGGGACTGTTTCCCTTTATCAGTAGCGATATCAGTAATTAGAGGTATCGTCACCCTATCCCCCACATGTACATTGTTGCGCTTAAACCACCCACCTTTCATCTCTAAGGCGTACTTAACATTTTCCCTGGAGGTGTGGCGCTCAAGGCTACTAGGTTCCATCTCCTCAATCTGCGTGATAAGTCCACTTTCTTTGATAAATGCCACAGCAAGTGGAATGTATGTGTCTTTCATCCAGAAAATTGTATGTCTTTCTGTGGGAAATATAAAGAGCATACCGTGGTCTTCCGTCAGAGAGGTACGGAACTGCATCCCAATCCTGCGCTCCTTTGCGGTCACCGCTAGCTCAACAGAGACCTCCTTACCACCTACCATTATCGTCGTCAGGTCCTTTGCGGAGATCTGACCGCATGGTGCAATAAGCACTATCAGTACTATTAGTATGCTATTGCTGAGACTATTTGTCATATCTTTTGAGTACAGCCTGGCATTTCGGACAAAAGCTGTCTGACTTTCTGTCAGTGTCTTCAAGGCTGTTTGAAAAGAACATAACGCAGCGGGGATTGGGGCAGTGTCTCACCCCCCATACATGACCGAGTTCGTGTACCGCCTCTTTTATTATCCTTTCAACTAGTATTGACCTGTCGGCGTCCTTGCCGTAAAACTCTTGCCTCAATCTATGCAGGGAGATGATGGCCACGTTTCTCAACGGCAGGGCCTCTCCAAAGACATAGTTGAGTGTCGGTACATACAGGTCTAGCTCTGTTACCCCCAGGAGATACAGCGTGCCTCCAGGTCTCATATCTTTCAACACCCGAAGGATTTCTGTAGAATAATACTGATTTCTCTTGGAATTGTAGGCCCCCGCTGGGGTCTCCAGACCAGGGCCCACCTGGGCAACCACCCCCAGTTTATCCCCCAGGGAGTCTGCCAGCTCCCGGAGTAGCTCCCCTTCCACGTCACCCACTGCTATCAAGCGCACCACCCTGGGCCTATCACCAGCATAAGATGCAGTGGCACATATGACGGCAAAACAGACCAACATTATAATATTGAGTGTTGTCCCCACTATTGTTAACCCAGGGTGTCGGTAGTGAAACGGTTTCTGTGCCTGGTGCCCTTTATCTCCCCTTCTGCATGCACCCTGAGAAGGGTAACTAGATTGTGGGCCTTTCTGATGGGTTCAGGTAGCCTGTACCTCCTGCAGCTCTCAAGAACTATCCTTATCGATGAAGCGACGTCTATCTTGTGGCCCGGCGATACGAAGACGGGTTTCACGCCTTCCCTTGTCCTGAGTGCGGCACCTATGCGCCTCCTCTTGTGAAGAATATAGGAAAAGGCACCTACCTTGTCCCCTATGGGTCTATGTTCCCCAAGTAGCAATTTCTTGGCGCACCCTATTGAGGGTTTACCAATAATCAGACCCATGTGGGACGCAAGCCCAACACCCCTGGGATGGGCAATACCCTGGCCATCGAAGAGTACGACGTCAGGCACCCTGTTTATCCTTGAAAATGCCTTGAGAAGCACTGGGGCCTCCCTGAAGCTCAAAAGGCCTGGTATATAGGGAAAGGTTGCCTCGGCCGTGGCAGAGGCCTCCTCGATAACGCTCATACTCCTGAAATCCATGATAATAACACTAGCATAAACTTTGGACGTGAGTTTGCTATAAGACACATCTGCCCCGGCGACAATTCTAGGTCGCCCAGGCAGACTCTTTATTATAAGCCTGCCCCTCAGCTCTTTCTGTAGTAAGACCGCATCCTTGTAGCTTACATCCCACGGATGAAGCTCTCTATATCTCATAATGGATGGATAATAACCCTACGTCTAAGCACTCACGGCATCCTTTGGGGCCAAATCCCTTAAACGATGCTTCAGTTTATCATATGGAAAGTTTTTTCCTGGACAGGCCGTATGGTTCTCAAGAACCTCTTTGTGCAGTATTATCTTTGAGGGCGGTATATCGTATCGCTTGGAGAGGTAACGGATGATTCTCACTAGGGACTCAAATTGCCTCTTGGTAGGCCCCTTGTCCACTTCAAAGTTGCCTACAAGACATATGCCGATGCCCAGACGGTTAAAGTAGGTATCACCGGCATGGGCCCCATGGAGTTGCCTCCTCCACCGTTTGCCCACCTCAATCTCTCCATCTCCCGACTGCGTCCCATTGCCTATAACAAAGTGATAACCCAGGCCGTTCTTCCAACCCCTTCTGTACCTGTGATAACTGTCAAAGCCCTTCGCAGAGCCCTCATGTGTGGCGCTGTGGTGGATAACTATATACCTCCAATTGTTTTCGGTGACATTCACCTGACATAAGGCCTCGATGTTCGGCGATTTCTTCCAAGGCTGTGTTAATGGAAGCCCTATAGCGAGACCCATTATTACCACAATAGGAATAAAGAAAGTGGGAACGGGACCTATCTTGAAAGATAAAAGAGAGCGCCATCGGAAGGAACGTATGCTGGGAAATCTGCTCAATTATATGTTTTATATACCCTATTGCCACCGCCCACCCGTCAAAAACTGGCTTAGCGAACATTATATTGGAGATAAAAGACCTTTGTCAAAGGAAAAGGCCCC
>JBHIBD010000016.1:0-37303 GCA_046758865.1 Candidatus Brocadiales bacterium
ACCTCAGGGCCTATACCACAGGGGTCGCCCATAGTAATGCCAACCGTTTGACTGTTTTTTCTTTGCATATTACTCAAACCCCTTGGACTTGAGGGATTCTATGGTCAGGCCCTCGCCCTGCTGGGTCCATGGGGATTGTAGTTTTTTGACCCACTTGCCCAACATGTCTGTTTCTATATTGACTCGGTCGCCTACCTTTTTGAGGCCCAACGTGGTCTGCTCCAGTGTGTAGGGAATCAGGGCCACCGAAAATTTTTTGTCGGGGGTTATATCCACCACCGTCAGGCTGATCCCGTCCACAGCAACAGAGCCCTTCACCACCATATTTTGTGAGAGTTCGGCGCCAACGGAGAACCACATGGTGCACTCCCCGGGCCTGGACTCTATCTTATCTATGGTGCCTGTGCCGTCCACATGGCCCTGCACGAAGTGTCCTCCCAGCCGGTCACCTACTGCAAGTGCCCTCTCCAGATTTACTTTGTCCCCGGGCCTCAGCTCGCCCAGTGTAGAACGTTTCAGGGTCTCATGGGAGACATCGAAGTTTGCGATGCCACCCTTGATATCTACCACTGTGAGACAGACACCCTCGACGGACAGGCTGTCACCGTTTTTTAGTTCCTTGGCCAACTGGGGTAGCTCTATCTGCAATCTCCCTCCCTGGCCTACCCGCGCCAGTTCCTTCACTGTCCCCATGTGCTCTATAATCCCTGTGAACATGAAAACCTCTCAACAGGGCAGGCACGGAGACCTGCCCCTACATCCCTAATGTCGAACGGGTGCCGCAGGGCTTAAGCCCTGCGATACCCAATTTTTAAGAACGATGCGTCGAGACGCACCCTGCTTTACTTGTCATTGCGAGGGACGAAGTCCCGAAGCAATCTCTCAGACATACAGGAGATTGCTTCGCTTCGCTCGCAATGACATATGGTATTGGAGCCACTTTTATAGAGTTTTCGCTCACCATAAAGCCCTTTGGGCAGGGTAACCCTGCCCCTACGTCTGTAAACACGGGCTATCCCCTATTTTGCTATAAGGCCTTTTCCAGGCGCGGCGTGGCCGTGTCCTACCCTCTGTAAATGCGAATTTATGCCTTACTTTGCCATAAAGCCGCCGTCCACGGGCAGGATGGCCCCTGTCACCCAGCTTGCCTCGTCCGATGCAAGGTATAGACATGCATGGGCAATATCCTCTGGCCGTCCTATCCTGGCAATCGGATAATCTGCCAGTATATTCTTTACCACGGTCTCGTAATCGCCATGCTTCTCTATCCACTCCCTGGCCATAGGTGTATCCACCACCCCAGGGCAGACACAGTTTACCCTGATGTTTTTATCGGCCAGGTCGAGGGCCATGCTCCTGGTCAGGTTCACCACTGCCCCCTTAGAGGCGCAGTAGGCGATGGCCTTGGGGTAGCCAATAAGGCCGAAGATTGAGGCGATGTTTACGATATTGCCTCTGGTCTTCTCCAGCTCTGGTACGGCAGACCTACTTACCTGATAGATGCCCTTTACATTAATATCCATTACGATATCCCATCCGTCCTCTTCGGTCTCGATTGTGCCCCCAGACTTGTAGTTCACGCCGGCGTTATTGACCAAGATGTCTATCCCACTGAAGTTTTTTGTGGTCTTGTTCACCATCTCTGCTGTATCTCTTGCCACCGAGACATCTCCCTCGACCAGTATGGCCTTTCCGCCACTGGACCTGATTGCAAAAACGGTCTCCTCCAGTGGCCCTTTGCGCCTGCCAGTGACGGCCACCCTCGCCCCCTCCCTGGCAAAGACGAGGGCGGTGGCCCTACCTATACCTGTGCCGCCACCAGTAACTAGCGCTACCTTATCCCTTAATCTCATGGTCAGCCGCTTAGTTCTGCCAGGACGGTCAGCCCCGCTACCACCCTCTGACCTTCCTTGACCATGATGCGGGCAGTAGCACTTTTGGGGATAAAGAGCTCTACCCTGGAACCAAACTTCACCATGCCAAACCTCTGCCCCTGCTCCAAACGGTCTCCAATGTTTATGGCACAGACAATGCGTCTGGCCACCAGGCCCGCGACCTGCTTTAGTAGAAATTTACTGCCGCTATCTGCCACCAGGCCAATCATGTTGCTCTCATTCTTGAGAGAGGCCTCTTGCATACGGGCATCAAAGAATCTGCCCTTCCGGTAGTCAATGAACTCCACACGGCCGCTACAGGGCATGCGGTTCACATGCACATTGAAGATAGACATAAAGATACTGATTTTTGTGGCCTCAGCCTTCAGATATCTATTCTCATTTACAGAAGACACCTCGACCACCTTGCCATCGGCAGGTGCAAGGAGCCGGGCCTCGTTTCTCATAATACTTCGTTCGGGGTCCCTGAAGAAGTACCAGACAAACCCCAATGCCAGAAGAAAGATGAAGCCTGCCCAGGAGGCCCCCGCCAAGAGGGAAAGTACCATTGCCACTATCAATATAAGGGTGAAAAGTGTGACGTCTCTCAGTGCGTAGCTAGTGATAGGCATTCGCATTATACCGTCTCAGCGATGTTGCGGGCCTCTGGGCCGTCTGGGAGATTGGGAGGCTCTTCACCATCAAAATAATAACTGCATCTGTGTCTGAGGAATTTGATGTCACGGGGCTCTATGGGGAATGCGGCGCACTGTTTGTAGTGGCATTCATATATCTTGCAATTGTTTTCCCCATCCAGATGGGGGCACCTGAACAATATGCTGCAGCAATCTCCACACCTGTTACACTCGCCTCTGCGAAGCTCAAGCTGCGCACGGACATAGTCCTCCTGGTAGTGAACCAGGTAAAATCGGCGGAACTTGCCGATACCCTCCTCTAGTTTCTGCAGTAGATAATCCATGGGCATTCTTTCAACGAAGTGAAATGCGCCAGAGGCGCATCTGCCTATGGCACGACTTCGTTGTCTACCATTGGTCTTCAAATGTTTCTGGTAGGCAACGACCTTCTCGCCCAACAGCGTGGCGAGTCTCCGATACGGTCGTTGACTTTGTTTATTCCTGGGATGTCAAAGGGATGATAACAGGCCTTATTAGGGCTGTCAAGGAGGTAACAGGGGATGTAGTGTGGGCCGGCTCTTTAACTGCCATGAGTTTTCTACTGTCGGGGCTTGGCCAGTTGAGCCTTCAACTGCTCATATATTCTAAACTCTTTTCTGGCCTCCGTGGTCATGCCCTTCTTGTGATAGGCCAGTGCAAGTCCGCCGTGGGCAGTCGGGTCTTTGGGCCTTATTCTTAAGGCCTCTTTAAATTCTTCTATGGCTGCATCAAACATATCTTTTTTATTGTAAGCCAGGGCCAGATAGCGGTGGGCATCGGGGTGATTTGGATAGTTTCTTATTGCCTCTTTAAACCCGTCAATGGCTTTGTCAATTATGCCCTTCCTGTCGTAGCAGAGCGCGAGGTTGTAGTACGCAGCGGGGTCACCGGGCTTAAGCCTCAAGACCTCCTCGTACTCTCTAACAGCATCATCTACCATATTTTTCTTATAATGGGCAAGTCCCAGGTTATAGTGGGCCCTGACGTCGTCTGGATTGACCCTTATAACTTCCTTAAATGCCTCAATTGTTCCTTCTAGTTTTCCCATTTTATAATAACTTACTGCCAGGTTATACTGGGCCTTAACGTCATCGGGATTTATCCTCACAAGTTCCTTGTACTCGGCGATGGCCTCCTCTGTCTTGCCACTCTCACTGTAGGCAGAGGCCAGGATATAATGTACCTCTGCATCATCGGGGTTAAGCCACGCAACCTCTTTAAATTCTCGAATGGCTTCGTACACCATGCCCTTTTTATTATATATAAAGGCCAGGTTCCGGTGTGCATCCAGATGAGCGGGGCCGAGTCTTATGGTCTCCCTATACTCTGCGATGGCGTCCTCCACCTGCTCTAGCTTCTCGTAGACAAGCGCCAGGTTGTAGTGGGCCTCGATATGATTAGGGTTGATGTTTGCAGCACTTCTAAATTCCTCAAGGGCTTCTTCGATCATATTCTGATTGTAATATATCAGTCCTAATCTATAATGAACCTGGGCATTATCTGGACTAGTCTTCATCACCTCTTTGTACTGCGTGATTGCCTCCTCTAGCATGTTCTTCTTCTCATGCGCAGCGGCCAGACAGAGGCGGGCACCGATGTGATTGGAATCAAACTCTACAGCCTTTTCGAGGACACCAATTGACTTGTCCAGCTGATTCTTCGTATCGTAGAAAATACCCATGCTAAAGAGTGCCTCTGCGTCTTTTTCTTTGGTTAATAGTGCCTCGAGCATTTGATAATCCTCTTCGCCAGGAGAGTAATCATATATAAAGTCATTGTCCAGATAGGCATCGTAGATATTCAGATACCCTGCCTTCCTTGTGATTAACCCGGTCTCAACCATCTCGGTCAGGGCCTTGCCCCAATTGGCTCGGATATGTGGTTCCTTTTCAAAGGTCATATTGAACAACTTTTTGACCAGATTCTCTTTACAATCGTAAATGAAACTACTGTGCAATATTTTCAATAACCAGGTGATTGCCTTACCCTCGTTGCTGGCATTCTTATAGCGGGCCTTCATGTCAGGCAGGTCTAACGCCACAGAGCCTGGAGTCCTGTCGTACATCGTGGGTGACCAATCTCTGTCCAAGCTCTTTGCCAGGGCCTCTTCCTCATCGGCTGTTAGGTCACGAAGCTCGATGCGAATTCGGTTCTCGAATTGTTTCAGAAATGAGGGCTCAATCTTCTCTACCAAAGTAAGTGTGTCTCCTGTGCGGCAGGTTGCCAATACTGTCAGGGTCTTAGCGTTTTTTTCCAACTGACCTATGAGCATGGCAATGTCAATCTTCTTGATGTGTTTATCCAGGTCGTCCAGGAACAAGAGCACGTTCTTCTTTCGTAAAGAGCCCATCGTTTTTAGGTTCTTTGAGGAGATTGTATGGTGTTTTGGGGCAAAGATTATAAAGTCCTTCTTGTCCTTGATTGCCTCATATATGGTACGTGTCTTGCCAGAGCCGGTCTTACCGAGCACCAGCACCCTGGGGGCGCCTTCCTCCAAAAGCCTGCGTAGGTACTCGTCGCTCTCTCTCGGCACGTAGTGGTACTCATCTGCATATTTCTCAATACCTAAGTTGTCTGGCAGCAACTTGCTGGCTTTAGTAATGAGAGCGTCCTTTTTCAGCTTGTTACGCTTGGCCTTGGCCCTCCCAACAAGTATACCCACTATGCATCCTATTATGAGGACAGCAAGTATTGGCAGAAGAAGCTGGAGATTACTAGGTGCCTGTTTGAGAAGGGGTTTAAGGTGCGACAGCTTGCTAAGAATGTCGGTAACGTCAGCAATCGGAAGCCCAGCAAATGCAACTGTTAAGGTCTTAGAAAGATTCAATTTAAGTGACCATAATCAAGGTTGTAAAGGATTCTGTAGGCATAATAGTTAGTTGTTTACCAGTTGTGTCAGGTCAAATCTCATACCATCCGATGCAGCCACAACCCTACATCCGACCTCGTCGGACAGCCTCATTGCAAGCTCATGTGGCCTGGCCTTTAGCATCTTCATCCCAAAGTGGGTCAGAATGGTTACCTTTGGCCTGAGTTCCTTGACCATTAATCGTACGTCGTCAAGATTTAGGTGGTATATGCCCCTGACCTCGTCATCCTCGGACCTAAATCTTACCGTATTTAGTATCAATACATCGCCCCTGTAGTGCTCAAGTAATTTGGGGAAAAAGAGGGTATCTACTACCCAGGAGACTGCACAGAGGGAACCCTTGAGATTTAGTCCATACGTTTCCACGGAATGCTTATGCCGCACGGGGGCTGAGAGGCTCAGGCCGTCCAGTCTGTACGTGCCTCCCTCCTCAAGTATCTCTATTCGGGAGAGGAATTTTCTGACATAATTGAGAACCACAGGGTCTTCTTCCAAGGCCTGTCTCGGGGCAAATAGCACGCCCTTCTTCCTTGTGCCCCCCTCCGTCATGGCCTCTATCATTATATTTATGTCCCCGCAGTGGTCTAGATGTCTATGAGTGAGCACCATAGCGTCTAATCTGGCGGGGTTCATCTTGGGCCTTGAGACAGTGCAGCGCACTAGAGTGCCAGGGCCTGGGTCGCCCAGTATATTGATACCATCGAGAGAAAACCACACACCTCCTGAGGCCCTCAACTGGGTAGAGACTACAAAGCGGGCTCCAGCCGTACCAAGAAACTTTATGTAGTTGGTATCCCCAGCCTGCCTCTTGCCCATCTTGGCTAAACTTAGCGTCTTAGGAAATAAGAGTCAATAAAATAATGGTGCAAGAAATAAATTATTGATTTTAAGGGGCAAGAGAGTAAAATACCAATGCTACCAAAACGATTTGTCACTTTCAGTTAGACTCTGGCGCAAGACCATTAGTTAATAGCAGTTATTTTGGAGGGGGCCTTAGAGGAGGGGAAGAGAGATGAAAATAACCCTAAGCGTAATCAAGGCCGATATCGGGAGTGTCGGCGGGCACATCACGCCCAGTGCTAAGGTATTAAAGTCAGTTAGGGACCATATAGACTCCCACGGCAAGAAGAGAGTAATAGACTTTTTCATCAGCCATACCGGTGATGACATAGCCATCCTGATGACCCACACCGGTGGGACATCAAATGAGGAAATCCATAAACTGGCCTGGGATGCCTTTGTGGCGGGTACCAATGTGGCAAAGAGCCAGGGTCTCTACGGTGCAGGACAGGACTTGCTCAAGGACGCCTTCTCTGGCAACGTAAAGGGCATGGGTCCGGCAGTAGCAGAGATGGAGATTGAGGAGAGGCCGAACGAACCCTTCTTATTCTTTGCGGCAGATAAGACTGAACCAGGTGCCTATAATCTACCCCTTTTCCTTAGTTTTGCTGACCCTATGTACTGCCCAGGTCTCATGCTCAGCCCATCCATGGCTGAGGGGTTCAAATTCATAATTATGGATGTGAACTACACCGAAGGCGACCGCATAATAGAGCTGAACGCCCCGGAAGATTCATACGACATAGCCGCACTGCTCAGGGACAACTCCAGGTTTGTTGTAGAGTCCATCTGGTCGAGGCACTCTGGTGACCAGGCCGTATCTGTGAGCACGTCGAGGCTGAGAAATATAGCAGGAAAGTACACCGGTAAGGACGACCCTGTGCATCTGGTCCGTGCGCAGTCTCAGTTCCCGGCCACTGGTGAGATACTTTCTCCATACAGCATCGGCCACTACGTGGCGGGGACGATGAGGGGGAGCCATAACGGCCCCATGATGCCTTGCAAACAAAACACCACCATTTCCTACTTTGACGGTCCTGCCGTAGTCACCTGTGCCGCCTTCTGTGTGCATGACGGCAAGCTTACCGAGCCGGCCGATGCCTTTGACCACCCGTTCTGGGACTGGGCAAGGGGCAATGTCTCCCAAAAGGCCCAGGAGATAAGGCGTCAGGGCTTCTCTGGACCTGCCATGCTCCCGTACGAAGATTTAGAGTATGGCGGAATTGTGGAGAAGATGAAGAAGCTCGACAAGAAGTTCAAGGTAAGGGAGGAGGAAAAGGCACCAGTTTCGGTGTAATGCGCTTACAATAAAAGGCCACAATAAAGGGTGTTGGGGTATAAATAATTCCCTAACACCCTTTTTCTTTCAATAATTTCTTGGAGAGCTCTTTAAGCGTGTCTCTCATCTGTGGCAGTTTTCTGAGTATAGCCTGGAGGCGCTTCTCTTCCATAATAGGCTTGGCCGGCGAGCCCCACACGACAGAGCCAGGTGGGATGCTCTTGTAGACGTTCGCACCGCCCCCGATGGTTGAGCCATCACCGACCACTGCATGGTCTGTTATACCCACATCCTCGGCGATCATTACGTTCTTACCGATGACCGCCCCACCGGCAATCTTTGCATACGCTATGAGCATAGAATCCTCGCCAATAGTCACGTTGTGTGCGACGTGAGAGTGGTTGTCTATCTTGACGCCCCGGGCTATTATGGTCTTGTCCATGGTTGCGCGATCAATGGTGACGTTGCAACCTATCTCTACGTCATCCCCTATCTCGACAGTCCCAACCTGGGGTATTTTCACGTGGCGCCCCTCCACCAGGAGGTATCCGAAGCCGTCACCGCCTATGACAGTCCCCGAATGTATAACCACACGTTTGCCAACCGTAACTGATTCTCTTACAGAGACTTGCGGGTATATAACTGTATCGTCACCAACCCTGGAGTTTCTCCCCACGTATACCAGGGGATGTAGGGTAACACCGTTGCCAATCTTCACCCCTTCCTCAACGACACTATACGCCCCGATGGATGTATCCTTGCCCAACGAGGCCCTTTCAGAGACACATGCCAGTGGGTGGACGCCCTTTGGCTGCTCGGTATTCTTTTCTGTTATTATCTGTAGAAACCTTATAAAGGCCAGGAATGGGTTGTCCACGACTATTAGCGGCTTGCCGAGCTCAGGTATATCCCTGTGTGTTACCAGGGCAATTGCCTTGGTACTCAAGGCGCTCTTAACCAATTCCTCTCCCTTAACAAAGCTAATATCCCCAGGACCTGCCCCCTCCAGGCTTCCAACACCAGTGATTTCCACACTGCCGTCCCCTACCAGTGTGCCACCCGTGATGGAATGTATCTGGCTCAAGGTATATTCCATGAACTGGGCCTCCTGTTTATAATAACGTACCTCTAAAAGGCTTATGGCAAATACTATCACACACCCCCAAAGGGGTCAAACCCAATTTTGTATTGACAGGATGGGTGATGGCTGCTATGAGTTTTAAGATTTACTTTTCCTTTGCAGCACTTTTCGCGTCTGAGGGGGGAGGGGTTTACTTTTGGTGGAGACAAAGACACATGATATGAGCGCCCTGTGTGAGGAGGCGGTGCGGCTTGGCGCTACAGAGGCAAAGATAATACCAATATCTAGCGTGGTGGTGGAGCCATGGGTCCAAATGAAATGTCGCTTTGGCTGTCCTCATTACAACAAGTCCAAAACCTGCCCCCCGTTTGCACCCACTTATAGAGAGACCAAAGATGCCTTGAGGTGTTATAGGCGCGGCATACTTATAGAAGGCCAACCACCGGGCAAGGAATTTACGGAATTGCTCCTGAAACTGGAATTAGGTGCCAACATCGCAGGTTTTCACAAGGCCTTTGCCATGGGTGCGGGCCCATGCCCCCTCTGCCATAAATGCCCTGAGGAGAATGAACCGTGCCTTATGCCATATCATGCAAGGCCCTCTATGGAGGCCTGTGGCATAGACGTTTTCCAAACGGTGAGAGACAACGGCTTTGAAATCCGCTTCCTTGAGGAGAAGGGCGCATATGTAAGATACTTTGGCCTCATCCTGTTAGAATGAGGTTTTAGATTTTACTTGACAATGGTAATGGCGAATAATAGAATACGACGAATTTTGAGGGGTGTAATACGTAAGTATAAGGCCCATACGACCATAAGAAAGCCAAGGGGAGAATAAGGAGGTATAAAGGCCAGGGGCCTTTCCTTTTTCTTCCCTTGACTTTTTACCTAGAATACCCTTAAGAGTTGTATGCCCAATCCAAAAAGAAGGCACTCTAGTTCTAGAAGAGGAAAGAGGCGTTCCCACACTAAGCTTCTTCATCCAAACATCCCAAGCTCACAGGGGACACAGCGAGTGTCTGGAGGCCTATCTAAGCGTTTTATATGTCCACAATGCAAGCATATAAAGACATCTCACACAATCTGCCACAACTGTGGTTACTATAACGGTCGGCAAGTAATTGCTGTAGAAAGGGTGTAGCATGCGGATAGCAGTAGATGCGATGGGTGGTGATCGGGCACCCGCAGAGATAGTCAAGGGGGCGGTTCAGGCAGCAAGCAGGTTCAGGAAAGACGAAATAATACTTGTGGGTAATGAGTCTGAACTAACAAAGCTCCTCAAGAGCTGCTCACCGCATCTGATCAAACTTTCCAATATATCGATTAGGCATGCATCCCAAGTGGTCGGCATGGAAGAGCCGGGGGTGGCTGCCCTTAGAAAAAAGACCGACTCTTCTATCACCAGGTGCGTTGAGTTGGTGGCGAGCGGGGAGGCGGAGGCATTAGTCAGTGCGGGTAACACAGGTGCCACGGTAGTCGCCAGCAGCATGCGCCTAAGGACGCTTAAAGGGGTTAAAAGGCCCTGCATAGTCGCCGCTATGCCGACCCGCTTTGGTAGCTGCCTGATAGCAGATATAGGGGCCAACCTTAAGTGCAAACCCATACATCTGTTCCAATATGCAGTAATGACCTCGGTCTTTAGTAAATACATCCTCGAGATTAAAGAGCCAAGGGTCGGCCTGTTGAATATAGGCTCTGAGCATAGCAAGGGAAATGACCTGGCGAAAGAAACCCATGCACTACTGCGCCGGTCTAACCTAAATTTTGTGGGCAACTCCGAAGGCCTGGACATCTTAGAGGGCAAGTTTGATATAGTAGTCTGTGATGGATTTGTGGGTAATGTACTTATTAAGTTTGCTGAAGGACTTGCTGAGAGCCTCATGCATGTCCTGAGGGCCGAGGCGTCAAGAGGCTTCCGTACAAAGACAGGGCTGAAACTCTTGAAGCCCGCCCTCAAGAGGATGTGGAATAGAATGGATTACTCTGAATATGGAGGGGTGCCTCTACTGGGAGTGGAGGGTATCTGCATCATTTGCCACGGCAGGTCCGATTCCAAGGCCATACAGAGTGCTATAAGAGAGGCGTTTCAGTTTGGTAGACACCACGTAAACAGGCACATTGTCTCGGAGTTGGAGACCTGCGGTGTTTATGAAAGCACCGCCGCGGAGTAAAGGCTTCTAAATGCACATTACAAGCAAGCACAAGAAGGTTCCACGTATAAGGGCTATCATTAGCGAGAACCATAAGTATACCGTTTCCATTACCGGGACAGGCGCGTATCTCCCGCCCAAGAGATTAACAAACCGAGACCTGGAAAAAATGTTAGATACCACCGATGAGTGGATAACGAAGCGCACGGGTATAAAAGAACGTCGCATTGTAGAGGACGGCGTGGCCACTTCAGACCTGGCCTCTAAAGCCGCCACGAAGGCCCTTAAAGATGCGAAGGTCTCTCCTAAAGATGTAGAGCTTGTCATCACCTCTACCATTACGCCTGACAATCTGTTTCCCTCCACCTCTTGCTACGTACAACAACAAATTGGGGCAAAGAACGCTGGTGCCTTCGATGTCCTTGCTGCATGCGCAGGGTTTATCTACGCCCTTTCTATAGGACAAAACTTTATCCGTTCAGGGGTCACGAATAACGTCCTAGTGATAGGTGCAGAGTGCCTCTCAACGGTTACGGACTACACGGACAGGTCCACGTGTATCCTGTTTGGGGATGGTGCAGGAGCAATTTTACTGCAAAGGGGAAATGGACACTCCCCTGAAGTTGTCTCCACCTTCCTTGGTGCAGATGGTAAACATACCGACGTATTAACCCTACCGGCGGGGGGTTCCAAGATACCGCCTTCCTCAAAGAGCGTAAAGGACAGACTCCACTATATAAAGTTTCGTGGAAGAGAAGTATTCAAGCTAGCTATAACCAACCTTACTGACGTCATTTCAAAGACCATCACTTCCTCGGGCTATACGGTCGATGACTTCAGTCTGTTTGTACTCCATCAGAGTAACTTTCGTATCATCGAAGCCACTATGGAGCGACTACATATCCCACCTGAGAAGATATTCTTCAACATCGATAAGTACGGAAATACGTCATCTGCGTCTATCCCCATCGCTCTGGATGAGGTAAAAAAGTCCAAAAGATTAAAGCCCGGGGATCTCGTCCTCCTAGCTGCCTTTGGTGGTGGGTTGACCTGGAGTTCCTCCATTATTAGATGGTAGGGGTGATTAAAAGGGCCTTCCTCTTCCCCGGCCAGGGTGCCCAGCACATTGGCATGGGCAAGGACTTTTTCGAGCAATACGAAGAGGCAAGGAATATATACCAGAGGGCCAGTAGTGTCTTGGGCTTCGACCTTGCCCAGATATGTTTTAACGGTAAAGAGGAGGAACTCTCGAAGACCCTCATCTCACAACCCGCTATCCTTGTAACCAGCATCGCTATACTGGAGGTATTCAAATCCATAAAAGGGACGGCCGCTACAGAATGTCACGCTACGTGTGGCCACAGCCTGGGAGAATACACGGCACTGGTATTCACAGGGGCCATTAACCTGAAGGACGCTATTGAACTCGTTTACAAAAGAGGCAAGTATATGCAGGAGGCCTCTGACAATACCCCAGGGGGCATGATGGCCATTCTTGGGCTAGCAGACGAAGACGTAGAGGCCATCTGCCAAAAGGCCTCGACACATGGGATAGTCTGTGCAGCCAACTATAACTGTCCGGGCCAGGTGGTTATTTCTGGAGAGAACAAGGCCTTGGAGGAGGCAGCGGACCTTGCAAAGAGCAAGGGCGCAAAGACCATCCCGCTCAAGGTCAGCGGTGGTTTCCACTCCCCTCTTATGGCCTCAGCCCGGTCCAGGCTGGCGTCAGAACTCGAAAAACTCCATGTTTTTAGGGCAAAGGCGCCCGTGGTATCTAACGTAAGTGCTGAGTATGTCAGAGAGCCTGAAGAGATCAGGAGTGCGCTTATCGCCCAACTTACTAGCCCTGTGTGCTGGACCCAGTCAATGGAAAAGCTTCTTAAAAGCGGTGTAGACGAGTTTTATGAGGTAGGTCCCGGCAAGGTGCTGAGCGGATTACTGCGGAGGATAGACCCGAATAAACAGGTCAAAAATATAGAAACGGTACGCTCCCTGGATGCCGTGTTAAGCCAATGATTATGTAGATGCTCTTGACATCCTCATTTACATTGATTATAGTATCGATTTCTAAGAGACAAACTTTCCACTTAAAGGATTTGTTCTAAGGAGGAATGTGGCGTGCCATCTGTGACGGAGAGAGTTGTTGAGTTGGTGAGTAAGCAGATGGGGGTAAATGCACAACAAGTCACCCCTAAAACGTCCTTTGTCAATGACCTTGGAGCAGACTCCCTGGACACCGTTGAACTCATCATGGAATTCGAAGATGCCTTTGATATGAACATCCCTGATGAGGATGCAGAGAAGATACAGACGGTAGGGGATGCCATTGATTACATAGAAAAGCGAGCAAAATAGATGCGGGGGAAGAGGGTAGTAATAACCGGTCTAGGTACGGTTACCCCCCTAGGTAGCGATAAAAAAACATTCTGGTCGGCTGTCTGCCAGGGAAAAAGCGGTATAAGACCCATTAAGGGTTTTGATACCACAGACTTTGGCGTCCACTTCGCCGGCGAGATACAAGATTTTGACCCCAGCCTCTGGTTTGACCAGAAACAAATCCGCAGATTAGACCCCTTCGTGCAGTATGCCTTTGCCGCCTCTAAGATGGCAGTAGATGACTCAGGAGTTGATTTCACAAGAGAAGACCCTAACAGGGTAGGTGTCATCTTGGGCTCAGGCATGGGTGGTCTTCAAGAACTCGAGTCCCAGCACAGTGTTCTACTCAAACGTGGCCCCTCGCGAATCTCCCCCTTCATGATTACAAAGCTTATGATAAATGCAGCATCGGCCCATGTAGCCATACACTACAGGTTGCGCGGGCCAAACCTGGGAGTGGTTAGCGCCTGCGCATCATCAGCCCACGCCGTCGGGGAGGCCTTCAGACTCCTGCAGAAGGCACAGGTCGATGTAGTCATCGCTGGGGGCAGCGAGGCCGTGATAACCCCACTTGCGGTTGCTGCCTTTAACTCTATGAAGGCCCTCTCCACCAGAAACAGTGAACCGCAAAGGGCCTCAAGGCCTTTTGACAGGGAGCGGGACGGCTTTGTGCTGGCGGAGGGGGCGGGTGTAGTAATACTTGAAGAGATAGAGCACGCAAGAAAAAGGGGTGCGCCAATATACGCAGAGGTTTTGGGCTACGGCCTCAGTTCCGACGGCTGTCACATGGCAGCACCCGAACCGGATGGTAGGGGGGCAGTCTACGCCATGGAAAGTGCACTACAAGATGCACAGTGCAAACCTGAGGACATCTCGTACATAAACGCACACGCCACATCCACACCAGTAGGAGACGAAATAGAGGTAGTAGCCATAACAAAGGTCTTTAACAACTATTCAAAAAGGGTCCCTATAAGCTCTACAAAGTCAATGATGGGCCATCTGCTTGGTGCAGCGGGCGGGGTAGAGCTTGCTGTTTGCGCCCTGGCTATCCAAGAAGGTGTCGTACCGCCTACGATTAACTATGAAAATCCAGACCCAAAATGTTGCGAACTGGACTTTGTGCCCAACAATGCTAGGGAGTCGAAGATTGATATGGCCATGTCAAACTCTTTTGGTTTTGGCGGGCACAACGTCACTTTGATAATAGGTAGATACAAGAAGTAGGGCTAGGTGGCTCGGCACCGGACAGTGATATGCCTCTTCCAGTGCTTGTCGTCACGGCTGGGAAAATCACTGCGATAGTGTACTCCCCTTGTCTCTTTCCGCTCCTGGGCGCTGCCTGTGATGAGCCTAGAGAGAAGTAGCATGTTTTGTAGCTCCCATCCGTAAGGGGTGTGGAACTCTTTATCCATAACATATTCCGACCAATGTCCTATCTCTTCAACCGCATCTCTGAGGTGTTTCTCATCCCTCTCAACCCCAACGCCTCGCCACATGAGACTCTTCAGTGCGTACCTTATATCACCCAGATTAAGGCCCCTCTGCCTCTTTGCCTCTATCTTTACTTTTAAGGGATAGACCTGGTGTTTATTTCTTCTAAGTGCATTTGCTATCTCACTGCCTGCGGTGTGGCCGTACACGAGACACTCAAGGAGTGAGTTGCTGCCCAAGCGGTTTGCACCATGGAGTCCCGTTGAGGCTGTCTCCCCGCAGGCGTATAGGTGTTCAATATCTGTGCGGCTTTTTTCATCTACCTTTACACCGCCAATCGTATAATGGGCGCTAGGCCTTACAGGGATGACTTCCTTGGAGATATCTACATGGAAAGAGGCGCACGTAGACCATATTTTAGGAAAGCGTGTCTTCAATCTATCCTTGTGTATATGCCTGACGTCGAGGTACACATGGGTGTATTCTGTGGACTGCATCTCACGCACTATGCTGCGGCTTACCACGTCCCTGGGTGCGAGTTCTGCCATGGGATGGTATTTGGGCATGAAGCGTTCGCCCACCTTGTTTATGAGTATAGCGCCCTCCCCCCTGAGGGCCTCTGTTGCGAGGGACCTTGCGGCGCCGGCGATGTAAAGGGTAGTCGGATGAAACTGTATGAACTCCAGGTCCCGTAGGGTAGCCCCCGCCCTGTGGGCCATGGCTATGCCGTCACCAGTGGCTATGTCAGAATTGGTTGTCTCCCGATACAACTGGCCGCATCCCCCAGTAGCCAGTACAGTTTCCTTGGCCCATATTACCATCTTGCCTTTGTGCTTGTGCCATACTATGGTGCCGCAACACTGGCCATCTACCGTGAGCAGGTCTATAGCGAAATAGTGCTCCAAGGTACTTATGTTGTTATGTTTTTTTATGAAATTTAGGAGTGCCTCTTCCACTACCATACCCGTGCGGTCACCCCTGCCACGAAGTATCCTGGGGTGGCTGTGACCACCCTCCACGGTTAGAGCCAGTTGACCGTTCTCGCGGTCAAAACACGTCCCAAGGCCCATCAGCGCCTTTATTCTACTGGGCCCTTTTTTTACCACCTTTTCCACAACCGTGAGTTCACACAGGCCCTGTCCGGCGTCCAGAGTATCGCGTATGTGATTATCGAAGCTGTCCTCAGGGGCCAGAACCGCGGCTATGCCCCCTTGGGCATGCATAGTATTATTTTCACCGAGCTTGTCCTTGGATACTATTAGTACCCGACCCTCTCTTGACGCCTCCACAGCAGCAATAAGCCCAGCGACACCGCTTCCAATTACCAATACGTCTGTAGTTATGTACGGTAGTTGGGTCGTGTCAAAGCCCGTCAAGTATCTTCTCAATTGCTCTTGATTATTCATCTTAGGATATATTCTAATTATCACAACGAGGTTTGTCAAAGGAGAGTATCTTTTTTTATTGACAGGTAAGTCCTTTCATAATATAGTTATGCACCACAATAGGAGGGATGGTGGAGTCAGGGGCATCTTGAGATGCCTAAGGCATTAGTAGAAAGTGCTGACTCCTGGATTTTTTATTAGTTCATCGCTCCGCCCTGACCTTTTAGTACTTATTGCAGGCTTCGTAGGTGCAGCGCCCTTTTGAGGCTTGATTTGAGGCCTCTTTATAAAGCTGGTCTGCATTAAGTAAGGAGTCGTTTGTCAGATTGAGGGGTGTTATTCTTTGTACGGTAGTTTGCCTGCACAGAACCAAGATTAGAGACTGAACTCCAGAAAGGGGGGATGCCAGATGAATTGGTTGCTTATCGTTGCAATCTTAGGTATAATCGGCGGCATGCTAGTATTTGTGGCAGGATTTGTGGGCGCTGCACCCTTTAGAGCGCTCAACATACCACCAGGCGCTACGCTCACTACCGCGCAGATCACGGCAGTAGTAAGGGTCCTAAAGACCTATTTGAGTTGGTCATTGATACTATTTGGTATGGGCGGTATAATTGTGGTGGTTGCCTTCTGTGTACTTTTATTTGCAGTTATGTAATCATACACACAGCTTCTGTTTTTGCAAATAACTATTTAGCAGACTAGGAGAAGGGTTTTATCGTTTAGCGCCCTTTCTGCGCTACCGTTCTATGTTCACCCGCCCTGACTCACTCCCTGTTCCCCCAGCCAGACGAATTTTGGTGTGGAAAAAGCTGGGGAATTTTTTATTATTAACAATGGCATTGTGACCTGGAAGGAGCAAGAGTGAGTATCACAAGTGTAGAGGGGGAGGCCCCGTGTATCGCAGCATGCCCCATTAATCAAGACGCCAGAGACTACGTGCAACTTATTGCCAGAGGCAGGTTCGAAGAGGCCTTTCAACTGGTAAGGTCCAAAAATCCGTTTCCCGCTTCGTGTGGCCGCATCTGCACACGACGCTGTGAAGACGCTTGCAGACGCTCAGCCGTAGATGAACCCATAGCCATCGCATGGCTGAAGAGATTTCTGTCGGACAAGGATTTCAGCCCGCACTTAGAGAAACCCAAGACCCAATACCAGGAGCGGGTAGCCATTATTGGCGCCGGCCCTGCCGGGCTCTCAGCCGTAAATGACCTGGCACTTTTTGGATACGAGTGCGTAATCTTTGAAGAACTCCTCGAACCCGGAGGAATGCTGCGCGCAGGGGTTCCACGCTACCGCTTGCCCAGGCATTCACTCGACTGGGATATAAGTAATATTCTATCCCTTGGTGGTGTTGAACTACATACAGGAGTAAAGCTGGGTTCTGACACCACCTTCGATTCCCTCTTTGACGAGGGTTTTAAGGCCATTTTCATAGGAATAGGGGCCCATAAATCGCTGAAACTGAATATACCAGGAGAGGACCTTCCCGGGGTAATACCTGCAACAGAATTTCTTAGAAAAATTAGCCTGGGTAAGGCCATAAACCTTGGACAGAGGGTGGCAGCAATCGGCGGAGGCGATACGGCCTTGGATTCGGCACGCACTGCACTGCGGGTGGGTGCAAAAGAGGTTACACTTGTGTACCGCAGGTCTGTAGAGGAGATGCCCTGTGAGGAGGAAGGTCGTTTAGAGGCAGCGGACGAGGGTATACGGTTCATGTTCCTGGCATCACCTATAGAAATCTTGGGTAATGATAGGGCCCAGGCCATGAAGTGCATAAGGATGGAGTTGGGTGAGCCAGACCAAAGCGGCAGGCGGAGGCCGGTGCCCATAGCCGGTTCTGAGTTCATCCTGGATGTGGATAACGTTATTGTGGCTATTGGACAGTCACCAGAGCTGGGGCCTTTGGGCAATTCTGGACTTCGAGTAACCTCAAAAAATGTCATTGATGTAAGAGAAGAAACATTGGCCACCAACAGGCCCGGCGTCTTCGCTGGTGGTGACGCTGTACTGGTGGGTGGGACCCTCGTAGAGGCAATCGCCCACGGCAGAAGGGCGGCCAGGGCCATACATAGTTATCTCAGAAATGAAGAATTCAGCACACTGAAAGGCTCCACGCCAATGCCGGAGCTATCCTCTCACAGGATTGGACGTATAAAAAAGCAGCTTCGCAAAGGGATGCCGAGTCTCTCCGCAAACGATAGGATACATGACTTCAGTGAGGTTGAGTTGGGCTATTCTGACAAACTGGCCATGATGGAGGCCAGACGCTGTCTCAACTGTGGTGCAGGTGCAGGGGTAGACCCAGAACTCTGTGCAGCCTGTTTAACGTGTGTGAGGGTGTGTCCATACGATGTACCCGAACTAAACAGAGTGGAAAAGACGGCCAAAATAGGCGCTGACTGTCAGTCCTGCGGTATCTGCGTGGTAGAATGTCCCGCCAGGGCCATAACCATTAAGGACCGTTATGAAGACCAGGGAAAGGGGGCCCTGGAAGAGGCTATAAGGGGATTTTCTAGCCCAGAGCTTGGGCCCAGGGTAGTTGTATTCCTTTGCCAGTATGACCCCCAGTCCGAAATTTTAGTAGCAAGATTAAACCAGACAAAAAGTAATATAAAGACGGCACAGGTCTCTTGCATAGGAAAGATGGACCCCCTCCTTATCTTAAAGGCTTTCGAGGAGGGGGCCGACGGTGCTGTGGTAGCAGCTTCCTTACCAGGGGAGTGTACGTACCAGACGGGACATGCCTGGGCAAAGAAGAGGCTTGACCATGCAGCGTCGGTCCTCCGGGACATGGGACTGGAAACCCAGAGAATCCAGTGGTTTTCTCCGTCTTCCGAAGAGCAATTTTTCAAGGCCGTGGATGAAATGGTGAAGGAGCTCAAAAAACTGGGCCCCGTGTTTAAACCTAGCGGATGATGTCGTTGCTTAAAAGTGTAGCGGCGTAGTCATGCCAATCGCTATTTGAGAGGTGTAAAGGAGATGATAGTAGCTAAACCGAAGTCTTTGGAATATGTAAAGGAACGTGTAAGGAATCGTAAAAAGGTTGCGGTGGTTGGTTGCGGCGGTTGTGTAACGGTACGTCCTGTAGGGGGAGAAAAACAGGTAGCCGAGCTTGCCGCCTTACTACGCATATGGGCCAAGAAGGAGGGTTTGAACCTGGGGGTCGAAGAGGATACAACGCTCAGGCAGTGCGAGCCAGAATTTTTGGATGAGATTAGCGAAAAGATAAAGGGCTGCGATGCCGCCATCTCGCTTGCCTGTGGTGTGGGAGCACAGTGTCTGGCCGAGAGGTATCCCAACCTGAAAGTCTTCCCTGGAGTGGACGCAGTGTTTATGGGCGCCACTGTGGAACCAGGAGTGTACTGGGAGCGCTGCGTGGGCTGTGGGGACTGCATCATTGGGGAGACCGGCGGCTACTGCCCGGTAAGCCGCTGTGCAAAGAGTCTTCTCAACGGCCCCTGTGGTGGCTCTCAGGATGGTAGATGCGAGGTTGACCCTGAGACGCCCTGTGTGTGGGAGCAGATATATGAGCGCTCGGAGGCCCGAGGCGACAAAGGTGTAATAGACAGATTCGTGCCCCCCAGGGACTGGTCAATACGCCCGTCAAGATTCAAGCTGGAACATCTTATGGTGGATAAAAAGGGACATGACCCTTAACATGACGGCAGCCAGTAATCTAGAGAGACTACTGAGGGCGGACAAATTTGTGGTGACGGCCGAGCTTGGCCCTCCCAGGGGAGCAGACAGGACGGTTATAGAGAAAAAGGCGGCCCTCCTAAAGGGATATGCCGATGCCTTTAATATTACAGACTGCCAGACATCTATGGTGAGGATGTCCAGTATAGCCTCAGCGGTCATACTCATGGAGGCCGGCCTTGAGCCCGTTGTCCAGATGACCTGCCGTGACCGGAACCGCATCGGGCTCCAGAGTGACCTCCTGGGTGCAGCAGCGCTGGGGATGAAAAATCTCCTGTGTCTAACTGGTGACCACCCAAAATTTGGCGACCACCCCGGTGCCAAACCCGTATTTGACCTGGACTCCGTACAACTCCTCCACATGGTGAAGACCATGAGGGATGAGAAGAAACTCCTATCCGGCACCGCGATAGATGTAGAGCCCAGGTTCTTCCTGGGTGCAGCCGAAAACCCATTTGCTGGCACCATAGATATAAGGGTAAGGCGGTTGGCGAAAAAGACAGCCGCAGGGGCTGAATTCTTCCAGACGCAGATAGTATATAACGTAGAAAAATTCACCAGGTGGATGAAGGCTGTCCGCGATGTGGGACTTCATAAGAAGGCATTTATACTGGCCGGAGTCTCTCCCCTAAAATCCCTGGGCATGGCAAGGTATATGAAAAAAAACGTACCGGGTATGGACGTTCCCGATGAGATTATCGCCCGCATGAAGGAGAGGAAGTCAAAGGCAGAAGGCATAAAAATCTGCCTGGACATAATAGAACAGCTCAAGAAGATAGAGGGCGTAGCTGGCATCCACATAATGGCCATCGAATGGGAAGAAGTTGTCCCAGAGGTAGTCGAACGCGCCGGCCTCCTGCCTCGACCTACAACAAAATCCGCTAGAATTACCTCAACATGTTAGGTCTAACGTACCCTTACACATCTTAACCCCAATCTATTCGTTTACATTCAATCAGTAATAATGTATAATTTGCCCGCCATGTAACAGCTTTTATCGTCGTCTAATTACAAGGGGAGGGTATTAAAAGATGATGGCAGATTTTAGGGTTGTGCCTATTGGTACTGGTTCAAGCAGCCTAAGTGCTCAACTGGCAGAGGTATTGGGGGTGGTGGACGGTAGTGGTGTCAGCTATAAGGTCAATGACATGCGGACCATTTTAGAAGGTGATTGGGACACGGTAATGGGTCTCATAAAGAAATGCCATGACAAGATGATGGAGAGCTCCGATAGGGTAACTACCATAATCACCATTGATGACCGCGGGGGCAGGACCGTCCACATTGGAGACAAGGTCGCATCCATAGAGAATGCGCTGGGGAAATCTCTATGCAAGTAATTGATTTGGCGAGAGTTAGGAGACAGGAGCTTTGCAAAAGTTGCTCCAGTACCCTATGTCATTCTTCGCTCCCTCAGAGTAACAATTGTGTAGGATTTTCAGAGGTCTCAAGACGTGGATTTAGATATCGTTAAAGAGATTTCAAGGATTGAGAAAGAGGCCGAGAGGATAGTCGAAGACGCCAGAAAGCGGGCAAAGGCCATTGAGGCCAGTGCCGAAGATGAACTGGCACCGCTTAGACTCGAATACGAAAAGGAGTTTGAGGCCAAGGCACAGGTACTGAGGCGCCGTTTTAAGGAAGAAATTCAACAAGAAGAATCTGAGCTCAAAGAGGCATTTGAAGATGCCCAGGCCTACATCCTGCAACGAGAGAGAGAACGGGCCGATGAGGTGTTATCGTTTCTAATAAACAGGACCCGTGAGTTTTAAGACATGGCTATCGATAGGGTCAAAAGGGTAACCTTACTGGTCCCAGTCTATAAAAGTAGACCCCTTGTCTCCGGGCTTTACCAGCTCGGTGTTTTACACGTCCTGGACATCTTTTCTCACATTCCCACCGCACGAGCTACCCTGAGGAAATACGGTGTGACCACCCACGATGGTGGAGGTGAAATCCAGAAACTGGAGTTTATTGTCTCCGCTTTGGCACCGTACTTGACCCAAAAGAAATCCTTTCTAGAGGGCCTGTTCCCCGTGCCAGTGCAGGTCGGGAAAACGGAACTTGCAAACATCATCTCCTCTTTCAAGATAGACCAAGTCCATAGCGACAGTAAGACCCTCTGTGATGAACAAGCGGCCGTTGAAAGGGAACTGAAGGATGTCCGTCAGGAGATGGACTCCCTCAAGCGCCTGTACGGGCTGCCATGGCCGCTATCCGCATTAAAAGCCGTTCACAAGGTTACCCTCAAGCTTGGTGTCTTTTCTAAGGAAGGCTGGCAGAAATTTACCCTAAACCCGCGGGCCAAAGAACTTATTGCATGGCAGGACACTACTCCTGCCGATAGAAAAAGGAAACGGGTCTTCGTGGCCTATTTGCCCAAGGACAAAGGGGAGGCCACAACGCTACTTACCTCTCATGGATTTCAGGAATTAGCCATCCCAGACCTACCAGGCAGGGCTGAGGCAAGAAACTCTGAATTAGAGAAACAGGAACTCATATTACTGGAGAGACAAGAAACACTGCGTACCAGGATGCTCCAATTGGCTGGCTTGCACCAACAGAGGGCTGTAGTCCTTCTCGGGTACTGGGAAAGTGAGAGGGAAAGACAGAACCTCGAGACAAATTTTGCCAGATCAAAAAAACTCATATTAATAACGGGATATATACGGACAAAGGATATTCCCAAACTCGAGGGCATGCTCAAGGTTGATTTCCCTCAATATGCAGCTATCTACAAGGACCCATCCCCGGAGGAGAATGTGCCCGTATCACTCACACTCAGTCCCTTATTCCGACCCGTACAACTACTCACAAACATGTTTGGGCTACCTAATTATTTCACCTTCGATCCCACACCCTACATTGTCCTCAACTTTCTTTTGTTTTTCGGTATCTGTTTTGGCGATGTCGTGTATGGAACCATGTTGATGGGGCTTTCTTATTATATGATGAGGCGGTATAGGTTGAATCCGGGTCTCAGGAATTTCTTCCGCCTCTTTTTCTACGCTGGGGTAAGTACCGCATTTTGTGGTGCCTTAACAGGTGGCTGGGCGGGCGACCTATATAAGCCGGAATACCTGGGCGAGGGCAACCCCCTACTCCGCCTCAAGGAAACACTGAGCATATTTGACCCGCTTTCCAATATCCTCATTGCACTGGTTTTTGTGCTGGGGCTCGGTATACTCAACCAGTTCTACGCCCTGAGCCTTAGGATGTATCGTGAGTATAGGATGGGCAGGCCGCTGGACGCACTACTGGACGGGGGCCTGTGGCTAATATTCCTGCCGGGTCTGGTCCTCTGGATTGCTCATGCCTTTATCACAATACCACCAGAACTACTAGGGATAGGAAAGGCCTTAACCATCCTGGGTGCTATCGGCCTGGTGCTTACCCAGGGCAGAAGGGAAAAGGGCACAGCAGCCAAGCTGATTACGGGGTTCATCAGCATCTACGGTATCCTGGGCACGTACGGTTCTACTGCATTCATAAGTGACATTCTATCCTATTCAAGACTGTTGGCACTGGGGCTTACTACCAGCATCATCGCAATGTCCTTTAACATCATAGCCGCCCTGGTGAGTTCGGCCGGGACTATGTTTTTCGTACTGGCTCTAATTATTGGTCATTTACTAAACTTTGCCATATGCATAATAGGTTCATTTGTACATCCAGCAAGGCTTATAATGCTGGAATTTTTCGGAAGATTTTACGAGGCAGGGGCCATTCGTTTCAGACCCTTTGGCTTCCACTCAGAGAGGGTCCAGATAGTCGAGTAAAAAGAGGTCTAAACCTATGGAAGAATTCCTAAAAGTTCATTTCTTAGAAACGGGTCTGGGCTGGGCAGGTACGGGAGCGATGATGGCAGTAATGTTTGGGGGTATGGGGTCGGCCAGGGGCATTCGCACCGCCGTTGCCCAGGCAGCGGGTGTCCTCTCCGAAAAACCGGAGCTCTTTGGGAGGCTCCTTGTGCTGATGGCCATGCCCGGCACCCAGGGTTTTTACGGCTTTATCTGTGCCGTTACTATCGCCATGAGGATAGGACTCATCGAGGGCACCATTAATGTAAGCCCCATAGTAGGGATGGGGCTCTTCTTTACAGGCCTCTTTATGGGGGTAGTCCTGTGGAGGAGTGCCACATGGCAGGGCGAGGCCTCTGCAGCGGCCATAAATCTGACGGCCAAGAGACCGGAAGAAGCGGGCCGAGCAATCCTTATGCCCGCTCTGGTAGAGACATATGCCGTGGTCGCCCTCCTTGCTGCCATTCTCATGATAATGTGGCTCACGAAAATAGGTGGCCTTACCTTTGTTACCCCAGAGACTATCCCCCACTAACTAAAGGCCATGTCCCTAGAGAGGATAAAGACCCAGGTGTTGGAGGATGCCCACAAGGAGGCCGAAAGGTTGATTGGGGCCGCACAGAGCGGCCTCACACTGAAGCTCAGTCGAGAAAAACTATTACTGAAGGAAGGACTTGAAAAAAGACTTGATGCCCTGCAAAAAGAATTGCAGAAAGAAAAGGAAAGAACACTTTCCATACTAAGGGCCCGCTACGACCGGCAGATTCTAGAATCGAAGAACAAGGTAATTGACCGTCTGTTCAAAGAAGCGATGGATAGTGTACTTTCCCTTACTAAGCAAGAGTACTCGACGCTCTTGGAAGAATGGCTAGATAGGTTGAGCATAGATGAAAAAGTAGAACTCAGGCTCTCTAGCAGAGACCTCAGAAGCATAGGTCCGGAGCTGGTAAGGAGGGCAAACGAATCCAGCAAAGAGAACCTCTTCTTCCTGGCTCCTTCTGCCGCGAACATAAAGGGCGGATTTATCTTAAAGGCGAATGACTTTGAAATTGACCGAAGCCTGGAGTGCATACTCAACCATCTCCGCGAAGAGCTAATCTCGGAGGTGGCAGAGAAGCTCTTTGGTAAATAATAGAAACCCCCTGGAATGTAGGGACGGGTCTTTAGACCTGTCTGCTTGTGGATTTCTGCCCCATAAATGGGGCAACTACGTGTTAAATAATAAGCCTACAACCCCAATTGTAGTTGCCTGATTTATCAGGCAAAGTCCAAAACGGAGGGCCGCAGGGGCTGTCTATCCGTCAAAAAAGCAATTTTATGGACAAATCCGCAGTTAAGGAATGCATCCGTAACTTAGTCGAGAAGTTCGAGAGGGACAAGCACCACCACCTCTCCAAGGACTATATTGAGGCCCAGGCCAGAAAAGATTTTATAGACCCCTTCTTCGAGGCCCTAGGCTGGGACATCTCTAACAAGGCGGGCCTGCCCCCCTTTGAACGGGAAGTACTCCTCGAAAAAGGAGAAACCACTGGCTTCCCTGATTATAACTTGCGCCTGGGTGGTACTAGCAAATTCTTCGTAGAGGCCAAGCCCCCCTCTGAACCCCTGGATAAGGTGGCACATATACTTCAGGCCAAATCCTATGCCTGGAATACCAAAGAGGTCTTTATAGTCGTCCTCACCGACTTTGAAGAGTTTAGGCTTTTTGACGCCTCCCTGCGCCCTGACAAGAAAAACCCCGACTCTGGCCTTATCTTTGACCTAAAGTACACCGAATACCTGAACAATATAGAAAAACTCCTACTCCTTTCCAAAGAGGCGGTAAGCCAGAGCTCTCTGGAACGGCTTCTTCTTAAGGATGCAAAGAGTAAAAGGGAGCGTATCCCTGTAGATAAGAAATTCCTACAGGATATGAGCCTCTGGCGGGAAAAGCTTGCAAAGGACGTTTATAAGCGAAACCGTGGTATCAGTGTGAGGACCTTAAACGATGTTGTACAGCGCCTCCTTGACCGCATAATCTTTATCCGCATCGCTGAGGATAGGAAGATTATGGTCCCAAGGACCCTCTTTGAGATAGCCGAACGCTGGAAGGCGGAAGGCAAGAAAAAACCCATCCAGTATCACCTGAATAACCTCTTTCGGGAGATAAACGCAGACCTCAACGGTGACGTATTCAAACCTCACGCCTGCGAGCAGTATGCGGTGGATTCCTCCCTCCTGGCAGGGATTATCAAAGACCTTTATTTCCCCAACAGCCCCTATCTGTTTGATGTCATCGGTGTGGAACTCCTGGGCAGTATATATGAGAGGTATCTTGGGAATACCATAAGGGTAACGCCTGGGGGCAGGGTAAAGGTAGAAGAAAAACCGGAGGTGCGGAAGGCAGGAGGGGTATATTATACGCCTCAGTACATAGTAAAGTACATAGTTGAAAATACAGTAGGCAAATTAGTAGAGGGAAAGACCCCCAAACAGATAGAAAAGCTAAAAATTCTGGACCCTGCCTGTGGTTCAGGTTCTTTTTTACTGGGGGCGTTCCAGTATCTCATAGACTATCACATCAAATATTGTCGTGAGCACCCCAGGGCGGCCCATACCCACCCCCTCTTTCCTGATTTGCTCAAGGATTTAGAGGGCAACTACAAGCTGTCTATCATTAAAAAAGGGCATATCCTCAGAAATAATATTTTTGGGGTGGATATAGACCCCCAGGCGGTGGAGGTTACCATGATGAGCCTTTACCTGAAAGCACTTGAAGGTGAGCGCAGTCTGCCCACGAGGCAGGGTCTATTGCCGGTTCTCTCAGACAACATCAGGTGCGGAAACTCCCTAATAGGATACAACATCTTTGACCAGGGTCTACTCTTTCCCGATGAGGAAATGGAGCGAATAAATCCCTTTGAGTGGAAGTCTAAATCAGCAGGGTTTGAAGAGATAATAGCAAGTGGTGGGTTTAACTGTATTATAGGGAATCCACCGTATGGTGCAGAATTTTCACCCCAAATGAAAGAATATTTTATCAAGAAGTATATTCATCAAAATTATCAGTATGACAGCTACCTTCTTTTCATGGAAAAAGCAATAGGGCTTTTGCGAAAAAATGGATTCTTTGGGATGATTATTCCAAATACATGGCTAACAAATCTGTTCCTTAAAAACATTCGTATGTTGCTTGTAGAACAAACTTCTATAAAAAATATCGTTCATTTTTTTGAAAAAGTGTTCCCAAAAGTTACAGTTGATAACGAAATAGTAATAACTCAAAAAAGTATTCCAAAAAATAATGTGTGTAAAATTACCACTATTGATAAAAATGGGGGGAAAACTGAATATAATATTTCTCAAAAAAAATGGCAGAGCAATAAGGGTGATGTTATAAACATCTTTATTGACGATGAAACAGAAAAAATCATTACTAGCATTTTAAGAATTTCAAAATCTTTAGCAAATTTTTGTAAAGTTACAGTTGGTATTAAACCTTATCAAAAAGGCAAAGGTAAACCTCCTCAAACTGTAAGAGTCGTTAGAGAACGCATTTATGATTCAAACTATCAAAAAGATGATACTTTTCGAAGATATTTACGAGGTAAAGATATAAATCGCTATACGATAGAACCGATTGAAGAGCGATGGGTTAGTTATGGAGATTGGTTGGCGGAGCCGCGCTATAGCGCTAATTTTGATGCAAAGGAAAAGATTCTAATGCGCCAAACTGGCGATAGACCAGTAGCAACGCTCGATTTAAACCAATACTTATGTTTAAACAATATGCATGCTATCACTCAGATTGATCACAACTATAATGTGAGATATATATTAGGTTGTATAAATTCTCACTTACTTGATTTTTTCTATGAAACACTGAACCCAGAAAAAGGGGAAGCATTAGCAGAAGTTAAGAAAACAAATGTAGAGAAACTCCCCATCCGCACCATTAATTTTGATGACCCAAAAGAGAAGGCTATGCATGATAGACTGGTTGCCCTAGTTGACCGTATGTTAGAGCTGAATAAAAGAAGACATGTCTTGCCCGCCTCATCTCAGCGTGAGGCGGTTGAGAGGGAGATTGCCATAACGGACGAAAAGATTGATGACCTGGTATACGAACTGTATGTGATAACGGATAAGGAGAGGAAGATAATAGAGGGGTCCTGATTTTGTCATTGCGAGGGGTGCAGCCCCGAAGCAATCTCAGAGGCTTTTTCCGTAATCGTTCAGTGAGAAGCAAGCAATACTATGTCTACATGATGACCAATAAAAGAAACACCGTCCTTTACACTGGGGTAACGAATGACTTAAAAAAGCGGACCTATGAACATAAAAATAAGCTGGTTGACGGTTTCACGAAAAGGTACAACGTAGTTAAGCTGGTGTATTGTGAGGTCTTTGATAGTGTTGAGGCCACAATACGTAGGGAGAAACAAATCAAAAGTGGCTCAAGGCGAAAGAAGGTAGACCTGATTAATAGTGTTAACAAGGAGTGGAAGGATTTACATGATGAAATATGAGATTGCTTCGCTTCGCTCGCAATGACAAGTGAAGTAGGGTGTGTCGAGATGCACCATGCTTGCGGACTACGCAAGATTATTTTTTGTAGGGACAGGGCTTGTCCCTGTCCGTTCTCGGACAGACCTGAAGGTCTATCCCTACGTTAATAAAATGCAAATAAAATTTGCCACAGACGTAAGTGGTACAAAAATGGAAGAAAGAGACCTACACCAGTGGTGCTTTGTATCGGGTAGGGTAAGTGCCCTTGAGGCTACGCTCCTCAGCGGAGAGTTTTTTCAGAAATTTTTGCATCTAGAAAGACGCGAAGACATGCTCTCCTGCATAAGGGATTCCTCTTTGAGGGACTTTTTCCATACGACGGACGACATCGCAGATTTTGAAGACATAATAAACAGACGTTACCTGGCACAGGTGCAGGAGATAAGAAGCTTTTCACCCTCACCGGCCGTTTGCGACTTCTTTCAGACCCCCTATGACTTCATGAATCTGAAAAATTTCCTCAAGGAGAATATTTATGGACTACCACCCACAAAACGCTTCCCAAGCCCCATAGGGGATAATGTATGGAGAGACCTGTGGGACGACAAAAGACCTCCACTGCCCGAGGTGTTTGAAGAGGCCGTATCTACGCTCAAGGCCCGAACAAAAGAAAATGAGGCCGAGGCCAGAGAGCCTGGGCTTGTTGACAGTGTCCTTGATGGTTATCTGCTCTATTACCTGCCCGCACTTGTGGCCGGGGTGAAATCCAGACTGATACAGGAGTACGTAAAGGACTATCTAAGACTCCAGGGAATACTGATGCTGCAGAGGGCACCAACGGGACGTGAAGCAACCGTATTGTGGTTCCTCAGAGGCGAAAAGTTCTTTGAAAGGTTCTTACTGGGTCCGCCCCGACACTGGAAAGAAGCCCTTCTTGAAATTGTGCCAGAAAGGGTCGTGGAGAGAATTATTACCGGTGACAGGAAGGACATATGGTCAAGATACGAGAAACATACCAGCGACTATTTGATGGAGAAGCTGGAACCGGCACGTTACGCGGTATTTGGACCCCAACGGGTCTTCGGATACCTCTCAGGGCTTACATCCGAACTCTTCAACTTGAGGCTATTGATAGGTGGCAAAATCAACAAGCTGAACCCACAGGTCATCAAAAACACGCTGCGGAGGACGTATATATAACTATGTACAATGCTGTGGTCGTAGGAGAGCGCAGTAAGATACTGCCCTTTAAGGTACTTGGTATGGGCCTAGAATATGCCAGCTCCAAAGAGGAGCTTGAAAGGTTTTTGCAAAAGATGGTCCAAAACCCTACTGCCTCACTGGTAATAGTAAGTGAGGATATTGTGGTTGAGCAGCCAGACGTTGTCTCAGCCTTCCGGAAAAGATTGCGCATCCCCATCGTAGTCCTCCCCTCCCATCTTGGCAGCGCCGGTACCAGCATCACGGAGGCCAGTAGAATAGTCAGAAAGGCCATCGGTGTAGACATACTTGAAGGAGGCCAAGGTTGAAGGAGGGGACTATAGTCAGGGTGTCGGGACCATTGGTGGTGGCCAGAGGGCTTACCGGCACCAATATATACGATATAGTGCGAGTGGGGATGCAGAAGCTGCTGGGGGAGGTAATCGAGATACGTTCGGATGAATACTCTATCCAGGTATACGAGGAGACAGAGGGCATTGGCCCTGGCCACCCAGTCTATTCTACTGGAGAACCACTTAGCGCGGAGCTCGGGCCAGGTCTCATTGGTTCTATCTTTGATGGCATCCAGAGGCCGCTGGACGTAATATCGCTTCGCTTGGGTTCATATATAGTCAGGGGGGCAGAATATACGCCGCTCGACAGGACAAAGAAGTGGCACTTTATTCCCACTAGAAGTGCGGGGGATGATGTAAAGCCAGGAGACATCCTGGGCACCGTCAGAGAGACGGTACTTATAGAGCACAGGGTAATGGTCCCGCGCGGGGTTGAGGGTAAGGTAATTGACATAGCAGAGGATGCCTACACCCTGGAGGACGTAGTGGCGGAGATAGAGACACCTGGGGGTAGGGTTGACGTAAAGATGCTTCAGAAGTGGCCGGTACGGCAGCCAAGGTCAGTAGCCGAGAAACTGCCGCCTGACGAGCCTCTGATAACGGGGCAGAGGGTTATAGACACCTTTTTCCCCGTGGCAAAGGGTGGCACATCGTGTGTGCCCGGGCCGTTTGGCAGCGGAAAGACGGTGGTACAACACCAACTGGCCAAATGGTCAGATGCAGACATTATAGTCTACGTCGGCTGTGGCGAGCGCGGTAATGAGATGGCCGATGTGCTCCTCTCCTTTCCTGAGCTAAAAGACCCCAAAAGTAACGAACCTCTCATGGAGCGCACCGTGCTGGTGGCAAACACATCTAACATGCCGGTTGCGGCCAGGGAGGCCTCCATCTTTACTGGCATTACGATAGCGGAGTATTACAGGGACATGGGCTACAGTGTGGCCCTTATGGCCGACTCCACCTCTCGTTGGGCTGAGGCCATGAGGGAAATCTCCTGCAGATTGGAGGAGATGCCAGGGGAAGAAGGCTTTCCAACATATCTGGGCAGCAGACTCGCCAGCTTCTATGAGAGGTCGGGAAGTGTCGTATGTCTCGGTTCAGACGCTCAAAGAAAAGGGGGAAGGAGGGCAAGCCTGAGCATTATAGGTGCTGTCTCTCCACCGGGGGGAGACCTCTCCGAACCCGTGACCCAGGCCACCCTCAGGACCGTAAAGGTATTCTGGAGCCTGGACGATAGGCTCGCCTCCCAGCGACATTTCCCGGCCGTGAACTGGCTTACCAGTTACTCACTTTACCAGTATACGGTCGACAGATTTGTCACCGATAGGATAGGACCAGGGTGGAATGAGAACAGACGGGAGGCCCTCCGTGTGCTGCAAAGGGAATCGGAGCTTGAGGAATTGGTCAGACTGGTCGGTGCAGAGGCCCTTTCTCCTGAGGATAAACTCCTTATGGAAATAGCCAAAATGATAAGGGAGGATTTTTTGCATCAAAACGCCTACCATAAGCTGGACACCTACACCTCACTAGAGAAACAGTTTCACATGTTGGACATCATCCTGAAGTTTTACTCCAAGGCACAAGAGGCGCTAGACAAGGGTGTTGACCTGTTACGTATAATGGAAATCCCTGTTAAGGACGACATATCCGACCTGCGGCTGGCAGCCGAGGGAGAAATGGAGACCTTCAAGCAGATGGAGAAAAGCATTGTGGAGCAGATAGGCAAACTTGTAGAGGGGAGCACGGTTGGTATTTAAGGAATATCTTACTGTAAAGGATATCTTTGGGCCCCTAATGCTGGTTGAGCGCGTGGAGGGTGTTACATATGGGGAGCTTACCGAGGTAAAGCTCGATGACGGCCAGATAAGGCATGGCAGGGTACTAGAGATAGCAGATTCTTGCGCGCTGATACAGGTATTCGAGGGTACCCTGGGATTAGGGAGGGATAACGTAAGTGTAAAGTTCCTTGGCAAGGGCCTAGAGATTGGGGTCTCCCCGGATATCGTGGGCAGAATCTTTAATGGCGCAGGCCGCACCATCGATGGCGGCCCAAACATAATCCCCGACAGGAGGCTCAACGTAAACGGAAGCCCCATAAACCCCTACGCACGAGACTATCCCAGTGAATTTATACAGACCGGCGTCTCTTCAATAGACGGCCTCAACACCCTTGTAAGGGGACAAAAGCTCCCCATATTCTCAGGCTCAGGTCTCCCCCATGCCAGACTCGCTGCTCAGATTGCCCGCCAGGCCCAGGTGCCTGGCTCTGCCGAGGGCTTCGCAGTGGTCTTTGCGGCCATGGGCATAACCTTTGAGGAGGCAAACTACTTTATCTCCGACTTCCAGAGGACCAGGGCCATAGAAAGATCGGTCGTCTTCGTAAACCTAGCAGAGGACCCTCCAATAGAGCGGCTCGCTGTACCCAGGATGGCACTGACCGTGGCCGAGTACCTGGCGTACGAGCTGGGCATGCACGTCCTAGTAATCCTCACTGACATGACCAATTACTGCGAGGCATTAAGAGAGGTATCAGCGGCGCGTAAAGAGGTTCCTGGCAGGAGGGGATACCCGGGCTACCTTTACACAGACCTGGCTACCGTTTATGAGAGGGCTGGCCGAATCAAGGGCAAGAAGGGCTCCATTACCCAGATACCTATCCTGACCATGCCAGAGGACGATAAGACCCACCCCGTACCAGACCTGACCGGGTATATAACAGAGGGGCAAATAATACTCTCGAGGGGCCTACACCTGCAGGGCGTCTATCCGCCCATAGACATCCTGCCCTCACTGTCACGCCTGAAGGACAAGGGCATTGGGAAGGGTAGAACCAGGGAAGACCATGCGGACATTTCTAACCAACTCTACGCATCGTACGCCAGGGGCAAGGCTGTAGAGGAATTGGCGGTCATCCTTGGAGAGGGTGCACTGAGTCCGTTGGACCTGTCCTTTGTTGACTTCTCAGACCGATTTGATAATGAGTTCATACAGCAGGATGAGGAGGAAAATAGGCCCATCAATGAGACCCTCGATATAGGCTGGAGGCTCTTGGGACTGCTACCAAGAAAGGAATTAAAGAGGATAGGACCTGAATACCTGGATAAATACTACAGGGAGAGAAAGGGTGAGATTAAGGGTCAACCCTAATAGGATGGAACTCTTGAAGCTCAGGCGCAGATACGCCTTGGCCCTGAGGGGTCACAGTATGGTAAAGGATAAGCTAGAGGGCCTTGTAAAGGAATTTCTGCAGATATCGCGAGATTACCGGGACATGCGCACGGCTGTTGACAGGGAGCTACCAGAGCTACTCAAGCCATTTGTTCTGGCCAGGTTAGCCTCACCCAGAGATGCTGTTGACACGGCCCTAGAACAGTCCGGGGACGCACTGGAAATTGACGTGAGACACAGGCGGGTACTGAACGTTGCATTGCCTAGCTATAAGGTGTCTTTGCCACCCGTACCACATTATAGCCTTCTTGACACTGCCAGCAACCTTGACACAGCCATATTGAGACTTAGGAGCTATCTCCCCAGGATGCTAAGACTTGCCGGGCTAGAGCATTCCATGTGGTTACTGGCCAGGGAAGTAGAAGAGACCAGGCGCAGGGTAAATGCCCTGGAGTATATCCTCATACCAGAGCTTAGGGAGACCATAAAATCTATTAAGGCGAGGCTTGATGAGATGGAACGTTTCCACATCTCAAGGCTCATGAAAGTCAAGGAGATGCTGGAGGCCAAAAGAGTGACTTAAAAGTTGCTATTATAATCCTATACATTTCAGGAAATATTTGTTAATATATTTTTTCAGGACAAAGAGCAGCTTATCTAAAGTTTATCGAGGAGAAGACAATGCGTAAGCGTTTGAGGAGGCTGAGTATTATATTGCTGGGCCCAGCACTACTTGTACTTTTCATATCCGGGTCGCCTATTTGTAAGACAAGCTCTGCCCGGGCGGAGCGTTCCACCGCGGAGATAGAAAAGCTACAGGAGAGCGCCGAGCAGTTTCAGAGACTATTTAGTGAGGTTGCAGAGTACGTAAAACCATCTGTGGTCCACGTTAAGGCAGTAAAGATAATGAAGACAGAGAAGTTTGAGCAATTTCATCCCTTTGGTAGAGGGTTTCCCTTTGGGGATGAGTTCTTTGACCGCTTCTTCCGCCGCCGCATGCCCAAGGAGTTCAGGCAGCAGGGTTTTGGCTCGGGGGTAATCGTTGACTCAAAGGGATATATCCTCACCAATAACCACGTAGTGGAAGATGCAGACGAAATCTATGTAATCATGCCAGGGAAGAAGAAGGAACTCAAGGCAGAGATTGTTGGCGCTGACCCGCCAACAGATGTCGCAGTGATAAAGATAGAGGGTGATGGGCTTCCTGTGGCAACATTAGGTGACTCGGATGGGGTTCGTATTGGTGATTGGGCTATTGCAGTCGGTAACCCCTTTGGGCTCACCGAGACGGTGACTGCAGGGATTATCAGCGCCACGGGTCGTGCCAATGTGGGCATTGCAGACTACGAGGACTTCATACAAACCGATGCTGCAATTAACCCGGGAAACAGCGGTGGCCCCCTGGTGAACCTGAAAGGGGAGGTAATTGGTATTAATACCGCAATATTTACAAGAACCGGAGGATACCAGGGCATAGGCTTTGCCATCCCTATAAATATGGCAAAGACCGTTATGCAGAGCCTCATTGCACATAAGAAAGTTGTTAGGGGATGGCTGGGTGTAGCTATCCAGGATATTAGTGAGGAATTAGCTGAGTCGTTTGGTCTGCCCAGCGCAGAGGGTATATTGGTAAGTGACGTTACCCATGACAGCCCAGCAGAAAAGGGAGGCATGCAGCGCGGGGACGTAATACTTGAATATCAGGGAAAGAAGGTCGAGGACATAAACCACCTAAGGATCTTGGTTGCACAGACACCCGTAGGCACGAAGGCATCACTAAAAGTGCTTCGTGAAAACAAGCCTAAATATCTCACCATCACCATTGGAGAGCAGCCAGCCGATCTCTTTGCGCGGGGCCCTGCCGCCGCCATGCAACCCTCTAGGGACTACGGTATGACGCTCGAGAACCTGACTCCTGAACTGGCCCGGCGTTTTGGCTACGAGGATGAGGTAGGCGGCGTGCTGGTCGCCGATGTAGAACCAGGCGGCCAGGCCGAAATGGCGGGTATACGTTCAGGCGACCTGATAAAGGAAGTAAACAGAGAAAGGGTACATAACCGGCAAGAATTTTTTCAGATAGTAGAGAAGTCACCCGAGGAAAAGGGCCTCTTACTACTTGTCAAGAGGGGCACGACCACTCGTTACGTCCTTTTAAAACCAGAATAAACGGCTTCATGCATCAAGGCTGAGCATGAGAGACTTTACTGCACCAAGGGCGCCAGCACTATCTCCTAGCTCAGCCTTAACAATCTTCAGCCCTTCTACTGCTTGCGGAAAGGCCCTTTTCTTCACCTCTTCACGAATTGGGTCAAAAAGACAGTCCCCAATGTTACTCACCCCACCGCCCAAAACGACCACATCGGGATTTAACATATTTGCAATGCTAGCGATGGCCACGCCAAGGATGATACCTGTATCCCTTATTGCCCTCTTGGCCAGCCGGTCTCCAGATAGTGCCCATCTTTCTATATTTTCTGGTGTTACCTTACCGTACTTGCCAACCTTTGTCCTTTTAAGAAGCTCTTGCATCCTGAATACCAGGCCCCTGGAGGAGGCATAAGCCTCAAGGCAACCCCTGTTACCGCAGGCACATCTGCGACCGTTGCGCACCACCGTCATATGGCCAATTTCCCCGGCAGTCCCACTTGCACCATGCCAGACCCTCCCGCCCAAGACTATCCCCCCACCTACGCCAGTCCCCAGGGTAAGACATACCAGGCCCTTTGCACCCCTACCGGCCCCCTTCCAGTACTCCCCCAGGGCGACCAAATTGGCATCGTTATCCAGGGCCACCGGCATCTTCAACCTCTGCCTGAGTATATCCCTGAGCGGCACGTTGAACCACCCGGGGAGATTTGGTGGGTTAAATACTATGCCTTTTCTGGCATCCAATGGCCCGGCAAATCCAATACCCGCCCCTGCAACGTCCCTCATGGTGACGCCTGCTTTCTTCACTGTGTCTCTTAGCGTAAGGACCAGCTGCTCTATCAATGCATCCTTACCCCTCCGTGCCAGTGTGGGTTGCTTCATGGCTGCAAGTACCTCTCCTCGACGGTTAACAAGGGCAGTTCTTATATTGGTCCCACCTACGTCAGCACCAAGTATTAACCTATCGTAAGGCTTTTTGGTCATGATCACAGAGATTTCCAGCATCGATAGATGAGACCTCTGAGAAAGTAATGTAGGGACGGGTCTCCAGACCCGTCCGTTGCTTTCTGGCAAACCTTGACCCTTACGGCATCACAGGGTCCTAGACCACTCACCGTAGAGTAGTTTCCCAGAGGTCTTAAAGCAATGTCATGGGGGTGCTAGCCGCCTGCAGAATTTTAGAATATAATCACGCATTTAGGCCACAAGGATAGCGCCAATAGTGGGGTAAGTCAAGGGCAGGCATACTCGTGGTTGAAATAAGGGTTGCTTTCACCCATGGGAAATGTAAAATTTGCCCTTGAGGGAGGTCGTGCAGTGTCTAAACTCTTGTTCAATTCTATAAGAGTAAAGCTCATCATAATGTTCCTGTTGTGGTCACTTGCCCCACTTCTTATGTTGAGATTTGTCGTCTTTCCAGTGGTTCAAAGCGCCTTTGAGCAGATGGTGATACAGAACCTTAGAGGTGTAGAGCACAAACAGAGAGAGTTTGTATTCTCTTGGATGAGGGAACGCAAAGATGACGCCTTTCTACTGGTTACAGACCCCTACGTAAGGAGCTTCCACAGCATGACCCCAGGCAGTGATGAATACAGAAAGCTGTTGGCAAGGTTAGAAGTGTTAAAGGATATTCATGGTTACAAAGAGGTAATCATCTGCGACGCAAAAGGCAGGGTCTTTGCCTCAACCGAAGAGGGGCTGGTGGGTATACACATGACAGAATTCGATTACTTCCAGGAGGCCATAAAGGGAAAAACCTTTGTCTCTCAGGTCAAACCCTCTACCTTTCCCGTCCTTAATGAGTTTGGAGAAAAAGAGTACGGCGTACCGACCCTCTTTGTCTCGGTCCCCATTCGTGATGAAAGGTATAATTTATGTGGGGTGTTGGTCCTACAGGTAGATCTGGTACTCCTGAGCTATGAGATGCGCAGGGTAAAATTGGGTGAGACGGGCGAGACATATCTAGTAGATAAAAATGGTTTTATGATAACAGAATCCAAATTTATTCCCACCATAAGACAGATGGGGCTAATTAAAAAGAGGACCTCCCTGGAGCTTAAGGTGATAGACCCAAATACAGGCAGGCTGACGAAGGCAGCCAATGAATGTCTCAAGGGCAAGGAGGGTTATGATGCCCGTGGATACCCAGATTATCGGGGGGTACCTGTCTTAGGGGTATGGCATTGGCTGCCTGAGTACGAATGGGGTGTAATCTCAGAGATCGACGTAAACGAGGCCTATGCGGCCATACACGGGCTGAGTATGAACTTCTTTTACATAATAATCACCCTTTTCGCTGTTCTGGTGTTGGTGTCCTTTTATGTAAGCCGCAAGATTGCTGTACCCATCATTAATGTCAATGAGGCGACGAGAAAGATTGCCGCCGGTGACTACACTCAGAGGGTAAATGTCACCACCGCCGATGAACTGGGAGAACTCGCCAGTTCTTTTAATTCTATGGCCAAGACATTGGAGGAAAGAGAGT
>JBHIBD010000017.1:0-36769 GCA_046758865.1 Candidatus Brocadiales bacterium
GCTGGCACGCTACATTCCCTGTCCTAACTTTCCCCACATTGCTCCAAACGTTCCACCAGTGGGGGCAGTATCTCTCCCGCCTTGCCCAGGAGGGTAAAGTCGGCATAGTCGGTCACGGGGGTAGGAGCGGTGTTTATTTCCACCACGCACGCCCCGGCACGTCTTGCCGCTACAGGCAGGTGTGCAGCAGGATAGACTACGGCAGACGTACCTACCACAAAAAATGCCCCATAACGTGAAGAGTATTCAATGGATTTGTTTATACACTCCCCAGGTAGAGGTTCGTTGAACCAGACCACGTCCGGCCTCACGTAGCCGCCGCAGCGTGGGCACTTTGGCGGTATCTCTTTTTCCTCTTGTGACTCCGATTCGCCTGAGACGGATTTTTCTACCAATTCCACAGGGGTACCACACTCAGAGCACTTGTTCCTAAAGATGTTGCCATGTAGTTCTATAATGTTTTTGCTGCCGGCCCTGGCGTGGAGGCCGTCTATGTTCTGTGTAATAAGCCAGAATTTGTTGTTGGGGAATAAACCCTCCAGCCTGGCCAGGGCGTAGTGAGCGGGGTTAGGCCTGGCCTCTCTGATGATACGCCTCCTGTATTCATACCATTCCCAAACCCGCTTTGGGTTGGCCTTAAAGCCCTCGGGGGTGGCCAGCTCCTGGGGGCTAAATTTTTTGGACCACAATCCTGTCTGGGCATCTCTGAATGTGGGGATACCACTCTCAGCGGATACCCCTGCACCGGTCAGCACCACGCACGTGCCGGCCTTGCGAAGGCGTGATAAGGGAACGTCATCTATTGCATTTACTATCGCCATGCCTTAAAATGCCCAGCATAACAGGTAAAAAACTACCTTTTTACGAAGCCGCCTGAATATCGTTTGTCATTCTGAGCGAAGCGAAGAATCTATTATTTTTGTATGTAATCGTAGCAGCTTGCTGCTACGATTACGTGCGAGCAAGCTCGCACGCTACATTCTTTCCGCCCAAGGCGGATTCACCAATTATTGTGGCGAAGGTGGGGATGACCCCTGATTGAGTCAAGGGCACCCTCCCCCTTCCCCCTCCCATCAAGGGAGGGGAAGAATTAAATATAGCAGGCAGAACTACAGTATTTTGCAGAGACATCAATGTATAATATCACTGTGATAAATTCAAGGATATGGAAGCCCTAATATTATCTGCACTAGGCATCGGTTTTCTGCACTCACTTGCACCCGACCACTGGCTGCCCTTCGCCTCAATAGCCAAGGCCCAGGGCTGGTCACGGCGAAAGCTCCTCGGTGTAAGCTTCCTTGCAGGTGTGGCACACGTGGGCTCCAGCATTACCCTCGGCGCGCTGGGGATATTCCTGGGCCTCGGCCTGGTGCGTCTTGAGGGTGCAGAGTCTTTGAGGGGCAACATTGCCGGTTTCCTGCTTATTGGTTTTGGTGTAGCTTATGCCCTCTGGGGTCTAAAGCACCTTAGGCACAACCACCTTCACCTGGACACCACGAAGACGATAACCGTCTGGGCCTTGATAGCCATATTTATCTTCGGTCCCTGCGAACCCCTGATTCCCCTCATGTTCCTGGCCGTTCAGCACGGCTGGTACGGGGTGTGGCTCACCACGGCCGCCTTTTCGCTAATCACTGTGTTTATGGTGGTTTCCCAAAGCATGTTGGCTTTCCTCGGCATGGGGCTGCTGCCCGGCAGGCGTATGGTGCATATGGAGCGGTGGTCACACGTCATGGCCGGCGGCATGATAGCCTTGACCGGGATGGCCGTCATGTTCTTGGGAATATAAACCCTTCTGGCAGCTCCCAAAAAATCGTTATGTACAGGCAGAGTAAACTCTGCCACTACAATGCAAACACAAGGGGCGTAAAGTGGAGATATCCAAGTTCTGGCTGTTTATACTTATAGTCAGTAACATATTTTTCTTCTTGCTGGGCTTCTTTGTGGGTAGCAAGTTCAGCTATGCAGCGGAATATCTCCAGGGATTTAGGGCCGCTATCCTGATTATAACGGCAATTACCCTGTCGGTAGGGGCTTACAAGTTGTACAAGAGGTATGTTAAATAGCCTTGGTGCCTCTCCCCCTATCACCTTTAAGGCTGCGAGTCCATTCTATATTGGTTTTCTTGCCACGAAAGTAGCGCCTACCGTAAACCGTGAGGTGTGATATCCTGTCTTCTCAATCATTCGGGCATCGACGAACCCCGCCCGCTCCAGTAGTTCCAGGAAGGACCTTCCCGGTATAGCACCGCAGATTCAGTCAGACCAGATGCCAAGTTTTTCTACCGTGGCCTGGTCCACCCCATCCTCAAGGGTGATGTCCGCCACATAGAGACGCCCCCCTGGGCGGAGGACACGATAAATCTCTGAAACAACACGCTCTTTATCAGGGCAGAGATTTATAACGCCGTTTGAAAGGACAAGGTCAACAGAGACATCCTTTAGGGGGAGTTGCTCTGCCGGTCCTTGTCGAAATTCCACGTTCTCCATACCGAGCTGGCGGCGGTTTTCCTCTGCCTTGCGTACCATCTCGGGAGTCACATCAATCCCGATGACACATCCCCTGGGGCCGACTCTGCGTGCCGCAAGGATGGTATCAAGCCCCGCCCCTGAGCCAAGGTCAAGCACCATCTCCCCTTCATTTATCGGGCCAAGGGCAACGGTACAACCCACGCCTGCAAATGACTCGGTTACAGAGCTGGGCAGGGCATCTATTTCGGCCGGATTGTACCCAAGACCCTTTGCACTTTCTGGCCCCACTGGGAATTTCCTTTCGGAAGATGGGTCCTTGGCAATGCGGCTAAAACGGACGCGGGTCATCTGCTGGATTTCTTCGGGTGTATGTGTCTTTTCCATACCTTTTTTCTCCTATCACCGTAACGGCAATTACTGTGATGTGTACACAGCACACTTGTAGTTGCCTGATTCATCAGGCAAATATATGGACATTGCCTTGCAGCAAATAGAGGGCAACCACAGGGAGTTGCCCCTACCATAATACGTCAGCTCGACTATTTGCGGGGCAGGTCTCTGTGCCTGCCCCGCAAATAGTCGAGCAAGTCATGCCGTAGGTCGTGCCAAAGGCAGATCTGCCTGTGGCATGGCTCGACCGCTACAATACGAGAAAATCAGTCCTCTTGTCCAACTACGCCGAGGGTTTTGAAGTAAAACGGGGGGACATAGTCTGCGCCGTGCCACTCCGCCTCAGAGCCTATTGCAGCGATATTGTTGAAGGCGTCAAATACATTGCCCGCTATCATGCAGTCCTTGACCCTGCCCACAAGCTCACCGTTTTCTATAAGGAAGCCGAGGTCGATGTTTACTGAGAACTCGCCTGCCAGTGTGTTGGACTGGCCACCCCCCAGTACCTGGTCAACCAGCACGCCGTAGCGGACGTCCTTAATCATGTCCTCTAGTTTCATGTCGCCTGTCTCAACGATTATATTAGTGCAGCCGGGTGCGGGTTGTGATGCAAACCCACGGAGTCCGCTGCCCGTTGTTTTTGTGTGCATCATGCCGGCCGTCTGCAGGTCAAAGAGGAAGTTTTTGAGCACTCCCCTCTCAAACAAGGCGATGCGCCGGGACTGAATACCCTCTCCGTCCAGGGGAGAACTCCCAACGGCAAAGTCGAAGGTGGCGTCGTCGTAGATTGAGACCCTTTCGTCCAAGACCTTCTCTCCAAGTCTACCTGCTAGTGGTGAGACACCTTTCTGCACCAACTTGCCATTACAGCCCATCTCAAATGTGGCAAGGAGCAGGGGCATGGCCTTTGCAGTGAAGATGACGGGGAAATTTCCCGGCATGACACGAACCTCCTTCTTTGAGAGGCGCATCTTCTCCAGGGCCTTTTCCACCTGGTCTAGGAGACCGACTGTAACCCTCCTTGAGCCCTCTCCTTCAGATATGGATATAAGGCCCTTGTCCTTTACCAGCATAATGTTGAACCCCGTCCCAAATGTTGTTGAGGCCTTAGACACATCCAGCCCTTTGGAGTTCAACAATCTCCTCATCCCCACCGCATGACCTATATCCACACTGCAGAGGTAATCGGGGCATACGGCCAGGGACTTTTCTATGGCCTCTTTCCCCGCGGATATTGCGCTCTCGGTGGCATAGTCCGCCACCTGTTTGTCAAAAATCTTGACCTCAGAATAGCTGTCCTGGGACGGGAACTCAAACTTGACCTCTTGGCCAAACTTGGCAGATTGGAGGGCCATCTCCACAAATTTCTCCGGGTCTCTCAGGTCTGTGGTGCTGGAGAAACCTATTCTCCCTTCCTTCACTACCCTTAATCCTATACCCCTTACGGAAGTGCTGTGTATGTATTTCAGCTTATTGTTCTCAAAACTGACGGATTTTGATTCGCTCTCCTCGTATATCACCTCAGCGGAGTCGGCCTTCTTTTCGGCGAGTCCCAGGACCTTTTCTTCTATTTTCATTTATCTTCCACCTATCACCACGTTTCTAATCCTCACGTGGGGCCCGCCGTCAGAGACCCGAAGCGGTGACTGGCCGCCCTTGCCACAACCTCCCAATCCGCCGAAGAGGGACAGGTCCTTGCCTATGGCGTCTATGTCCATAAGGGTCTGGAAGACATTCCCTGTGAGCACAACATCACGAAGCTTCTCTGCCAGTTTTCCATCCCTGATACGAAAGGCCTCAGCGGCACTGAAGGTGAACATCTCCATGTTGGTCATACCGCCCACTGAGCCTATGCAGTATATTCCCTCTGGCGTGTCCTCAAGCATCTTCTCAAATGACCAATCTCTCGGCTCTACATATGTATTGGTCATCCTAACGATGGGCTCGTAGGCATAGCTAATGGCCCTGGCGTTTCCGGTGGGTTTCTCATGCATCTTGGCAGCCGTTTCCCTGGAGTGGAGGCGGCTGGCAAGGATGCCGTCTTTTATGAGATAAGTCTTTCGCGTGGGAGTGCCCTCGCTGTCATACTTGTTGTAGCCCGCCTCCCCCACCAGTGAGCCATCATCTACTATGGAGAGTTCATCACGGCCAAAGCGCTTGCCGATTTGCATTATCTCCTTTAATCTCTCGTTTTCGTAGATAAAATCTCCCTCACTCAGGTGGCCGAATGCCTCATGTGCAAACACCCCGCAGAGTTTTGGGTCTATTATGACGGTATAAATCCCCCCTTCTACTGGCTTCGCAGCTAGCAGCTCAACTGCCTTACGGGTAACTTCTTCACACTTCCCCTCTAGCCCCAGGACGTTTCGGTATCCCCTAAGGTCACCTACCGACTCCCAGGACCGCTGGATATTCATCCCATCTCTTGCCATGGCAAGGACCGTTATTCCACAGAAGATTTTTTCCTGGACTATGAAGCTACCTTCCGAGTTGGCAAAGTAGGTTATGCCATGAGAGTCCGTGTAGCGGACGTTGGAGGTCTGTATGTGTTTGGAGGAGAGGATGATGTTGTTGTATTTCTGGCAGAGGCTGTGCTTATCGTCGAGTGAGATGTCCTCTGGGTCTAACTCCACATCCAACTTTGTACGGTCTGTGGTCACGGGTGCGGGGGCCAGGGAACTGTCTCCACCACCCAGGAGTCTGGCCTGCTCCACGGCAGTCCGGGCGTAGTCAGGTAGGTTCTCTACGTCGTTAAATGCAGCAAAGCCCCATCCGCCGTTTACCAGAGCACGGACAGAACCGCCCCTGCTGTTACCCTCTGATATAGCCTCCAGCTCCTTGCCAACATAGTTTATATTGGTGGAGTTTCCCTCCTGGACTCGAATCTCAAGATAATCGGCTTTTGCTGCCTTCAGTGCACGTTTTATCAGTTGTTCCATGATTAAACCCTCTGACAAGGGATACTGTTTTGTGGGCAAGCATTTCAGGGGGGCAATATGAGCTTCTCAAACTCTGCCTCACTCAGTACTTTGACACCCAGCTTCCTGGCATTATCAAGCTTGGAGCCAGGTGACTCCCCTGCCAAAACAAAATCTGTCTTCTTACTTACGCTGGAGGATACCTTTCCTCCCATGCGCTTTATCAGTTCCTCGACCTCATTGCGAGAGTATTTTTCCAGCGTACCAGTAACGACGATGGTCATACCGGCTATCCTCGATTTCTTCAGCTGCTTTTTCCTGAGTCTTTTGGTGCTCACACCTGCATATTTGAGCCTTTTTACTATGGACCGGGTGCGGGGCTCGGAAAAAAATTTGGCTATGCTCTCGGCCATGACGGGTCCTACTTCTTGGATTTCTTCTAGCGCCTCGGGTTTTGCCCGAGCCAGTTCGTCTAGGGACCCGAAATGTTCCGCCAGCACCTCTGCAGAGTGCGCGCCCACGTGCTGTATGCCCAGGGCGCATATAAGCCTGCCTAGGTCTCTTACTTTACTCTTCTCTATTGCGTCTATCAGGTTTTGAGAGGATTTCTCGGCCATCCTCTCGAGCCCCTTCAGGTCGTCGAGCCTGAGGTAGTATATGTCTGCGTAATCTTTTAAGAGGCCCTTGTCCACCAGCTGGTCTATTATTGCGGGTCCAAGTCCTTCAATGTCCATTGCGTCTCGGCTGGCAAAATATCTTATCCGCCTCTTGGCCTGTGCAGGACAGAGTGGGTTATGGCATCGCAGATATACCTCCTCTTCATCCCTAGTCACCTCTCCCCCGCACTCAGGGCAATTTTTCGGTGGTTTAAAGACGTGTTCCTTGCCTGTGCGCTTTTCTTTTATTACCTTCACTACCTGTGGAATAATCTCTCCAGCCTTCTGCACGGCCACATAGTCGTTTACGCGTATGTCTTTTCTCTCCATCTCCTCGAAGTTGTGCAGAGTGGCACGACTCACGGTTGTACCCGCCAGATGCACGGGCTCCAGATAGGCTACAGGTGTGATTACCCCTGTCTTTCCTACCTGGAGTGCCACCCTTTTAATCTGTGTTACGGCTTGCTCCGGGGGATACTTATACGCTACCACCCACCTTGGTGCCTTACTGGTTGCCCCCAATACCTTCCATTGGTCAAAGGAATTTACCTTTATAACTATTCCATCTACCTCGTACTCCAGCCCCGCTCTCCTGGTCCTCCATTCCTCACAGTATTGGTAGACCCCTTCAAGGTCATTGCAGAGCCTGTTGTGTGGGCTCACAGGCAGACCAAATCTTTTGAAGGCATTTAGGCAGTCCATCTGGCTACTGACGGTAATGCCCTCGTAGAATCCTATGGAATGGGCAATGAATCTGAGGCGTCTCTTTGCAGTGAGCCTCGGGTCAAGGAGTTTCAGGGACCCTGCTGCGGCGTTTCGTGGATTTGCGAACTGGGGCTCTCCATTCTCTTCCCTTTCCATATTCAGGGCCTGAAAGTCCTTATTTTGAAGATAAACCTCACCCCGCACTTCTAAGGAATGAATGCGCTCCTTGGTTGGCTCTAGTCTCAGAGGTATATTCCTTATTGTTTTCAGATTTGCTGTTATATCGTCTCCCCTATAGCCGTCCCCCCTGGTAGCGCCCCATTTAAAGATACCCATTTCATACATGAGGGTCACGGCTACACCATCGATCTTTAGTTCTACAACGTAGTTTACCTCACTTCCGCGTAAGAGCCGACCGAGACGTGCGGTAAACTCTTTGAGCTCCTCATTGGAATATACGTTGTCTATGCTGAGCATGGGTACTCGGTGCTCGATAGTGACGAATCCCGCCAGAGGTTCTCCGCCTACCCTTTGGGTGGGGGAGTCAGGGGTTATGAATTGTGGATAGGCCTTCTCCAGCCTCTGGAGTTCTCTTATAAGCTGGTCGTATTCGTAGTCTGTTATCTCAGGCTGAGCATCTATGTAGTACTTGCGGTCGTGGTAGCGTATCTGGCGACGCAACTTTTCTATCTTTTCCTGGATATGCTTTTCCTTGACCATGGCGTTAAAAATAGGGGGGCATTTATCGAAGGACGTTGAAGACTGTCACAGTATATCATTTTTCGTGCCACTGTCAATAAAGGCTTGACTTTAATGCGGATTTTGTTATAAATCACTGATGAATCTGGCCTTGGGAGCACAGTTGTTATCTTTGTAAGCTTAGGGGTGTAAGACAGTTATATCAAAGAGGTTTATGCATGGCAAAGGGTAAGATAGGTAAGACTTTCTTCGAGGTATACGGTTCGCAACCACGCGAAGGCGGTACATCAGGTGATAAGGCAGATAAGGAAAAGACACCAGCGGATTTTCCTACTTCTGAAGGTGAAGATGTCATAGTTATTTCAGATGTAGCGGATGGACTTCCTGAGAAGGAGGAAGTTTCTGGCAAGGGCCGTGCAGCAGCAATAATCATAGGGAGTGTATGCGGTGTGGGTCTGGCGATTGGTATGTTCTTTTTGGGTCACAGCATAGGTAAGGTTGAGACCCCAAGACAGGAGATGGCGGCGGAGGCCCCTGCCGCTGTGGGTGCTACAGTTCCCAAGACAAAACCGAGGCCCCCTGTGGCAGCCAAGGCAGAGCGCAAGCGTGCCAAGGAGGCCGCCTCAACACCTTCAAAACCTGAGAAAAAGCCACCTGAAAAAGCAGCGGCCGCACCAGCGGTTGCACCACCTCCCGCGAGCGCTGACATGTGGACTCTCAGGGTAATATCTTATACGGACGTACAGAAAAACCTTGAAAAGGCAGCTATCGTGGCGGACGTCTTGCAGAGTACCACAGGGCACGACGCCTTTGTAGCGAGGTTTGGCAATAAGTTAGTGGTGTGTCTTGGTGAATTTAACTCAAAAGATAACCCAGAGTTATTGGAACTGCAAAAACAGATTCGGGCGTTCGAGTACGAGAAAAAGAAACAGTTTATAAGCAGCTATCCGGTTCGTCTAAAGTAGAAGGAAACGGACTTGAGCATAGATAAGAGTCTAGCAATAAAGGGAAGATTGGGTAGGGCCCGTAGCGTATTAAGAAGGGCTGAGCGCGTTAAGACACTAGAAACCGAAGGCAGGTGGAAAGAGGGTGATTCTGTCTTTGGTTTACCCAAGGTTAAGTCTGTTCGCATAAAGAAGAAAAGTAAGGCGGTAAAAGGACCGCCCAAGGAGGCCACGGCTCCTGAAGCCGAAGCTGCACCTACTGGTGAATAGGCATCCCCCCAAATGAGGTTAGTAACACATGTATTGTCGCAACTTGTTTAGCGTTACTAAGGTGGCGTTCATAATAATGGGATTGTTCTTTGTGGTAGAAGGACTTTCTCCGTGCACTAATGTAGGGGCAGCACCCACGGAAGGCACGCATCTGCACGACCTTCCTCTGCAACTGGAAGAGGTTCAGGAGGTATTAGATAAGGCCCAGGAAAGTTATGCCCAACTTCAGGACTATACGGCCGTTATACATAAGGAAGAACATAAGAACGGAAAGCAAGAAAAAGACGAGCACACAATAATAAAGTTCCAAAAGCCGTTTAAGGTCTACCTGAAATGGCTCTCAGGTAAGAATAAGGGCTCTCAACTGCTATATGTAGAGGGAAAGTACGACAACAAGATAATAATCCGCAAGGGCGGTGGCTTTCTCAAGGTATTTGGGACCATGGAGATGGACCCCAACGGTTTTTGGCTAAGGAAGTTTACCAAACACTCAATAAAAGAGGTAGGCTTCGGTGGGATTATAGAGAAGTCCTACCAACAGTTAAAGCACGCAAGAGAACAAAATCTTGTAGCTGCAGCCCAGTGCACCATGTCTGAGGTAGAAGGCAGACCTGCGCACAAGGTGGTGATGGTACTCGCTCCAGAAGGCGAGGATAATGGGTACTACTGCAAATCCACTATCCAGTACTTTGACGCCGAGACCTATCTGCCCCTTAAGGCCACCTTCTGGCTATGGGAGGACGAGACTGCGGAGGTCTTTACCTTCACTAAGGTTAAGTTGAATGTCGGTCTGACAGAGACCGACTTCGACAGGGACAATAAAGAGTATCACTTTTAGTGGGTATACAGCACCCTCTTGTCTCCCACCCTCTTTGTTAGATGCACCCTGTCAAAGTACTCCAGGAGTGGCACCACGTATTTGCGGGAGGCCCCAATAAGGTCTCTGAAATCAGCTACCGCCATGGACCCTCTTTCTTTTATAGACCTTTCCAGTATGTCTCTTAGTTCCTCAATTACCTTGGCGTGAAAATAAAGCGCCGGTTCCACCTCAATCAGTGTGCCTTCTTCTACCAGTAAATTAAGAAACGACCCGAACCTCTCCCTTTCAGGAGGGTCTTTGGGCAGCAGCTTTTCCAAGGACGGGGGGGTAAACCTGTCCTTTAAAAAAGAATCTTCTATTGACTTCATGACCTTCTTATCCGATTCAGACAGCCTTACCTGGTGGCCCGCCATGGCGATCCTCTGCCCCGAGGTGACAATGACGCCTTCCCGCTGCAAATCCGCCAGGATTCGTGATAGCAAGGGGAGGGGCAGGCCTCTTGGCAGTTTTGTCCGTAGTGCAGCCCCTTCAATGCCCCTTTTCACGGGGTTAGCCTTGTGGAATTCCTCTATGTGTCTAAGAATCTCGGCCCTAGTGGCGGAGAATTTTTGCCGATGGACGCTAAAGACCCTTGAATCCTCCTTTATACTTACTAGGACGCCCTTTTCTGTAAGCACGTTGATTACCTCTTTTACCCTAGAGGGACATATATTGAGGCGCCTTGAAATCTCTTCGTCTGAGAGAAGATTATGTGTAGGCTCCAGAAAGGCATGTTCTACAATCTCCTGATCTGTCCCCTCAAGGAGCAGCCTCAGTGGTGCCAGCGTCTCTTCTCTGAAACGCTTGAGTTTTCTGGTATATGCCCCCCTTAGAACCTTTCCACCTCCGATGGTGCGGCAGGGGGAATAAGAGCGTATTACATAGTATTCCCCCCTCTCAGCCACAATGGGCTCTTCCAGCCTGTACTGTACAAAGGCACTCTCGCCGGGTTTTAGCACCTCTTTATCCAGTAAGACGGTCCTGCCCATTACCTCGCTGGTGGCGATGTGAAACCTAATCCTTTCCCCATTTCCAAGCGACTTGCGGGCGGTGGGAAGGTACTGAAGGTAGCAGTCCACCATCTGCACAGGCTCCAGATAGCCAGGAACCGAGAGCTGGAAGCCCCTGTGGACCTCAGACGTCTTGACACCTGAGAGGTTAAGTGCGGCACGTTGCCCTTGGTGCGCAAAGTCGGTCTTTTCTCCATGAACCTCGATGCCCCTCACCCTTACAGACTTTTTTAATGGCAGTATCTCCACCTCATCGCCCACTTTTATCTCTCCGTTCGAGACCGTACCCGTTGCCACACAGCCAAAGCCCTGGATGGTGAAGGCCCTGTCAATGGGAAGGCGAAAGACGCCCCGAACTCGCTCCTCCTGAAGGCTTAGAATAAGCTCTCTCAGAGTTTCCCTCAGTTCGGGTATGCCCTCCCCTGTGACAGACGATACAACCTTCATCGGCGCATTCCGGAGAAAAGTTCTATTTACGAGCCTCTTCACGTCTTCTTTGACCAATCCCAGCCAGTCCTCGCCTACCAGGTCCTTTTTTGTCAGGACGATTATACCGTGCTTTATACCCAAGAGTTCCAGTATCTCGAGGTGTTCAACCGTCTGTGGCATTACACCATCATCCGCGGCAATAACTAACATCGCAAGGTCAATGCCCGTTGCCCCCGCCAGCATGTTCTTTACAAAGCGTTCGTGGCCGGGTACATCCACAATACCGACCCGGAGGCCTTCATCTATATCCATAAAGGCAAAACCCAAATCTATGGTTATGCCGCGGGTCTTTTCCTCTGGTAGGCGGTCGGTGTCAATGCCCGTGAGGGCGGTAATGAGGACAGTCTTTCCGTGGTCAATGTGTCCTGCCGTACCGATAACTACTCTCTTCACTTTGCAACTCCAACAAAGATTCTCAGAAGGGCATTGAGGATTTCTTCCACATCAGCCCTGTCCCTTACAGTGCGGAGGTCCAGGAGTAATCTGTCTTTTTCTATCCGTGCAAAGATGGGTGGATTGTTCTGTCTAAGTCTGTCAGAGACCTCCTGTGCGCTAGGCGTCTCCATGCTCAGGGAGATAAGTTTTGTAGGGATTTCTTCCCCAGGCAGTGAGCCACCTCCTACAGCGGAGGTCCCATCCTCCAGAGTGGCGGCAATCTTATCGCCGCTCCTCTTTGAAAGCTCTTTTATGAATTTTTTGGATTCCACTTCAACCTTTTTAAGTGGCCTGGTGAGCATCTCGAGTATAGGTAAGTACTGCGTGAGTTTGGACTTGTCTGCATAGAGTCTCAAAGTGGCCTCAAGGGCTGCTATGGTGAGTTTGTCAACCCTCAGGGCCCTAGCAAGTGGATTTCTCTTCATAAGGTCAACATATCCCTTCTTTCCTACTATGAGCCCACCCTGTGGGCCACCCAGCAGCTTGTCGGTGCTGAAGGTAATTATGTCTGCACCGGCCCTTACACCCTCCTCCACCGTTGGCTCATGCGGAAGCCCAAACATTTCCAGATTATATAATGCGCCACTGCCCAGGTCATACATCACTGGTATCTCATACTCCCGGGCCAGTCTCACAAGTTCCTCTATCTTCACTGAGGTGGTGAAGCCCACGATGCGGAAGTTGCTTGAGTGGACCTTGAGGAGGAGGGCGGTGTTGGGGGTTATGGCCTTTCTGTAGTCAGATATATAGGTTCTATTTGTGGTGCCCACTTCTACCATTATTGCCCCACTCTTGACCATCACCTCTGGCATCCGGAAGGAGCCTCCAATCTCTACCAGTTGAGAGCGTGATACAATGGCCTCTTTGCCCCTGGCAAGTGTGTCCAGGGCGAGAAGCACGGCTGCGGCATTGTTGTTTACCACCATCGCCGCTTCCGCACCGGTGAGGGCAACGGCAAGGGACTCGACATGGTCTCCCCTGGAAGACCTTTTCCCGGTCACCGGGTCTACCTCAAGGGAGCAATAGCTCTCTGCCACATCTTTTATACTCTCGAGGGCCTCACTGGCCAGGGGAGAGCGTCCAAGTCCAGTGTGTACCAGGACGCCAGAGGCGTTGATAACTCGCTTTATTGGTACTTTCCCCCTCTCCAGTAGCCTTCCCCTTATGAGTGGGATGATGGTCGTAGGGGAAAGGTCTGCGTCTGAAGTCTGGGAACGCCCGATGGATTCCCTTAGCATGTCCAGCACCTCCCTGATAGTGGAGATAACCAGTGGCCTGGGATAGGTCTCGAAAAATTCAGATATTTCGGGCACCTCCAGCAGTGCACCTACGGAGGGTATATTTCTTAAGTCTTTCTTGTCCATCTCATTTATAGTGTGTGTAGTGGTATAGTATTAGCCCTATACCTATAATTAAGAGCACGAAACCGACTACCTTTCTTTCGTGGTGTTCCAGCCTCTCTAATCTTAACCACTTTACCCCCTTATATGCAAGGGCGGTTAAAATGAGCATACCGATGGCGTTGGCGGCGGCCAAGACCATGCCCATGAGCGCAAGGAGAGACCAGGTAAAGTTGCTGGCCGCCAGGAACATGGGCAAAAGCTCAACACATGGAGACAATGTTACCATAGTGAATAGCGATACGGTGGCTGCCCTGTCCGACAGGGCAGGGTCAATGGGACCGTGGTTATGGGTCTGTTTCTTGCTCATGGTTATATATACAAGGCCCATTGCCACCAGTATACCGCCCGTTATTATATCCATGCCCTCTGCGTGTCTTGTTATCTGAAAGCCGAGAAACGCCACCACCACGCCCATGGCAGTAGTTGCAGTAGAGTGGCCTAAGCTACTTACAGCGGTTACGCCCAGGGTCCTGGTCAGGGACCACCCCTGACTCTTACCCACTAAGGCAAATGGTATCCAATGATGGGGAAGAATGGCGTGAATCAGGGCTATGGTAAAGACAGCTACGAAGATGCTTATGGTCGGCTGGTCCATATGGTTGCCACAATGAGAGTCCAGAGAGCCTTGCAAAAACACTATCTCTCTGCCTTTGCAGGGCCCCTAAATATTAACGGCTCAATTTTAACAGTTCTTATCCAACCTTTCAATTAATAAGGGGTTATGTTTTTGCTTGAAAAATGTGGACTATTGACACGTGGGGTGGGTATACTGTCCCTTTAAGGAATCAAGAAATAATGGAATATTAGGGCCTTTTCGTGAAATTTTACAGTAATAAGCATTAATCCCCAAAAGGAATAATGAGGAGTTGATTATGAGGTTCATAATAGCCTCTGTTTTCATCCTAAGCGCGTTATCCTTTGGTGTAGATGACCTGCCTGGCCTTGACGTGTCCTTGTACGACGGCCCTGTGGTGATGGCAGCAGAGGAAGGAGGGGGAGCGCCACCCGTACAAGCGAAGCAGAGGTTTACCGACATAATGGAGAAATACGGCCTTGCACTGGCCATAGTCTTTGCCTTCTGGTGGGGATTACTGGCTAATGTAGGTTCGCCATGTGTATTTCCCCTGGTGCCGATAACCGTGGCCTATTTTGCCACCCAGGGTGAGACCAAGGGCAAACGCTATACCATACTCTTGGCCTGCGTGTATGTACTGGGAATAGCAACACTGTTTGCACCCCTTGGTGTGGCCTCGGCGATGGCGGGCAAGAACATCGGCGCCCTCATGGGTAATCCCTTTTTCATCGGACCATTCGCGGCCTTTCTGGTAGCCATGTCCCTGAGCATGTTCGGGCTCTATGAGATAAAGCTTCCAGGTTTCATCATGCGCCGCTTATCTGGCGGCGAGAGAAAGACGGGTATTGCGGGGACCTTTTTTATGGGGGTTCTATTGGGGTTCGTGGCTGCCCCCTGTGTAGGCCCATTTCTCGCCTCCATCCTGGGATTTGTGGCCACTACAGGCAGCATACCAATAGGGCTCATCACCCTATTCTGCTTCGCCCTTGGCCTGGGTATGCCATATCTGTTTCTGGCCATCTTTGCAAAGACCGTAGCAGGGCTCCCCAGGGCAGGAGAGTGGATGATAAATGTGAAACAGTTTGCCGGGATGGTGATTCTACTGGTGGCCGTTTACTTCCTGTCGAAAGTGATTCCCGTAGATGTGGCCAAGATTCTGGGAGGAATAATCATTGTAGTTATGGGTGCCTTTTTAGACATCCTGTCCTGGAAGCGAGTAACCTCCTGGAGTATAGCAGGCAGGGTAATTGGCGTGCTGCTTGCCCTGGGAGGGCTTATGCTCTTCACCTGGGGTGTGTTGGGGCTGACTGGCCTATATCAAAAGACCACAGGCCTGGGTCCTGCCGAGGAGATAAAGTGGGTAACGTCTTTTGACGAGGGTATGAAGCTGGCTAAAGACACAGGTAAACCGGTATTTATAGACTTCTATGCAGAGTGGTGCACCGATTGTAAGTTGATGGACGCCAAGACCTGGGCAAACGAGGACGTGATAAGGGAGGCTAAGAGGTTCGTGGCTATAAAGTTAGATTGCTCTGAGAGCGACAGTCCTTACAACAAGCTCAGGATAGAGAGGTTCAAATCCTTTGCTATGCCCTTTATGGCCTTCTTCGATTCAGAAGGAAATTATCTTGAGGATTATGCACTCGAGGGTTATACTGGGCCGAAGAAATTTCTTGAGATAGCAAAGGCGATAAAATAGGGAGGCTGACATGGCGGAGGTACCATCTATCAATGACGGCAATTTTAAGGGTGAGGTGCTTGAGTCTACCACACCTGTGCTTGTAGACTTCTGGGCTACCTGGTGTGCGCCCTGCAAGCAGATGTCAGAGATTTTGGATGAGGTTATTGGGTGCTACCAGGGCAAGGTAAAGATTGTAAAGCTTAACGTGGATGAGGCCACAAGTACCGCCGCACAGTACGGCATAACGGCCATTCCTACCCTGATTATGTTCAAGGATGGAAAAGAGGCTGCACGCATGGTAGGGGTGGTGCCCAAGGATAAGCTGGAGAAGAAACTCAAGGCAGTTGTTTAACGCCAGGGTGTTCCGTTGCCGAAGGCTAAGGACACCAGTGTGCAGTGGGAGCACCAGCAAGATAGGCGTTGAAGACCGATTAATGGCCGCACAACATACGTTCCACTTAGCATCGCTACAGTTGGGCCCGTGTTCTCATCCTGTTATTGATGCTCTTGATGCCTTCCTTCTTCGTGACGAGAGCGTTCCTCCCGGTATAAGCGCTTTGCCTCCTTCGACTCTCTACACTCACACCTGGCTGTCTTTTCCTCACAGTGGTCGCAGACACAGTTGGTATGCTCTGTGCTGCACAGGCAGGCAAATTGGTATGGGTCCATGCTAAACGCAGCCCTGCAGTCAGTCGAGCAGAAGTAATATACAAAGCCGTGGTAGCCATAACTGACAGCCTTTTCCTTTCCCACTGTCATACCACAGACAGGGTCAAAGGCCTTTTTCCCCCTTAGTTGGAATGGGCTTATCTCTTCGGCCTGCGGACATTTGCACCTCCCCGCTTCCCCCTCACAGTGTTCACATACACATTCAGGATGTATCTGGCCGCGGCAGGGACAGGCAAACTTGTAGGGGTCTCCATCAAACTTGTCTCTGCACTCATAAGAACAGAAGTAGTACAACTTACCCTCGAATTCCCCAATCCTGGCCTTGTCCTTCTTTACCCTCATCTCGCATACTGGGTCAAAGACCTTCTCCTCCGCATGTTTACTTTTGTGCTCAACCGCCGCCGTCTCCGCCGTGCAGTCCTGTAGTGTGCGGTCACTGCAAAGGGACATCACCAACATGAAGGCAAAGATAGCCAAAGAGTATGTAAAGCCCTTCATTATTGTCTTTTCTCTCAATTAGGATTACGGTGCGTCGAGACGCACCCTACACCTGACGAAACCTTTAAAGAGTTTACCGCCAGAAGTGGTGACTTTCTCATTGGTATCTTAAGAGAGAGGCAGTCTTTCTTGGACTGCCTCTCCCAAATTTAACTAGTGGTGGTGTTCACCCCCCTCGTGCTGATGTTCGCCTTCCTCGTGCCCTCCGGCCTCTAATGCACATTCGCATCTAGCGACCGCTTTCTGGCAGTGGGCGCATTTGCACCCAGGATGTCCACCTGTGGCGCAGAGGCAGGCGAATTTCTTAGGCGCCTTTTCAAAGTTGGCCTTGCACATCTCGGAGCAGAAGTAGTAGGTACTACCTTCGTATTCAGAGGTGGCGGCAGAGGCCTTGTCTATCTCCATCCCGCACACCGGGTCAAAGACCTTCTCCTCAGCGGCCTGGGCTGTGGAACCTTCTGAGATTGTGTAATAGCTTGTAACAGAAGCCGTTAGAACCAAAAACAATAAGTACAGAGCAACCGGACGCACTCTCATCTTTCCTCCTCCTTTCAGGTCTTGTCGTTGAATCAACGAAATAAATTTCGCTGTCTACCGCTCTACGCTATCCATACACTGTTTTTGTAGCGTCGGGGCCGTACCTGACGCCCTTCTTAACGCCCGATACAGAGGTCAGACGCTACACCCTCAGACCACATTCGCCATGTCTCTTTCTTACGGAGAACCAGGACCTTTTCCAGGGTTTACATCCTTCTCAGCGGACTCCTTAAAACCAGGGCCTTCAGCAGCCTTGGGGGCCTCTTCTACCCGTTTCTTTTTCCCGAACCATCCCCTTCTCTCACCCTTTTCCTTGAGTCTTTTTACTTTTTTCTTCTTTTGCCTTTTGGGCCTCAGTAGCGACCACTCCGTCCACATATGGTAAAGTACGGGTATAACCAGCAGGATTACCGCATCCGATGTAATTACCCCGCCGATTATGGGCACGGCCAGGGGCCTCATTATCTCTGCACCTGTGCCAGTGGCCCACAGCATGGGGAATAGGGCAAAAAAGGTGGTAGACACAGTCAGGAGCTTGGGCCTAAGCCTGAGTGAGGCACCCTCCATTATCGCCTCGGTGATATCTTTTTTTTCCTTTATATTCTCTGTGCCCCTCTTTTCCAGTGCCTCTCTGAGGAAGACCACCATTACCACGCCTGTTTCCACTGATATACCAAAGAGGGCTATAAAGCCTACCCAGACGGCGACGCTGAAGTTATAGCCCAGGAAATAGAGTAGGACCATCCCACCGGTAAGGGCCGCAGGCACGGCAAGCATTATTATCAACGTGTCGGCAAAGGCGTTGTAGGTGATATACAAGAGCATGAACATGATGAGGATGACGATGGGCATTATAAACTGGAGTGTCTTTTTGGCCCTCATCTGGTGCTCGTACTGTCCGCTCCACTGGATAAAATAGCCTGGTGGGAAATCTATCCTCTCAGGGACGGCCTTTTTTGCCTCCTCTACAAGGCCAACCACATCCCTGCCTCTGGCATTAAACAGCACATAGATTGTCAGGAGCCCGTCCTCGCTTTTCACTATAGTAGGCCCTGGCGTTACACGTATGTCGGCTATTTGATACAGGGGAATCTGTGCCCCAAAGGCAGTGGGCACCAGTATCCTCTTTATAGACGTAATGTCGGTCCTCAACTCCCTTGCGTACCTTACCCTTACGGGGAAGCGGTCACGCCCTTCCACCGTCCAGGTAACGGTCTTTCCCCCCATGGCTACTTCAATGATATCGTGAACTTCTCCCAGGTTTACACCGTATCTAGCTACCTCAGCACGGTCGATGTCTATCTCCAAATAGTTTTCACCAGCGATATTTTCTGGGTAGATGTCGGCTGCACCCGGAATGGTCCTTAAGACATCTCCCACCTGGTCTGCAAGGTCCTCCAGGACATACAGGTCACTGCCAAATATCTTTGCCCCTACCTGGGTTCTGATACCCGTGGCCAGCATGTCCACGCGGTTTATAATGGGCTGGGTCCAGATGTTGCTCCAGCCAGGGACCTTTACCACGGAATCCAGTTCCTGGAGAATCTTGTCCTTGGTCATACCCTTTCGCCACTCTTTCTTGGGCTTCAGATTGATTATGGTTTCTACCATCTCTATAGGTGCAGGGTCGGTTGGGGTCTCCGCCCTACCAGCCTTTCCCACCACCAGTTCCACCTCAGGGATGGTGCGTATCAGGGCACCTCGCTTCTTTAAATCATCAACGGTCCTTGTGATGGAGGTGCTTGGCAGGGATACAGGCATATCCAGTATAGCCCCCTCGTCCAGTGGGGGCATGAACTCCCTGCCTATTAAGGTAGAAAGGAGTACGGCGGCGGCAATGAGGCCAACGGTTATGCCTATGGTGACCCATTTGAATCTGATTGCCTTCCTCAAGATGGGGGTGTATACGGCCATAAAAAAGCGCACTACCGGGTTCTCCCTCTCGTTAAGGAGTCTTCCTCTTACCAGGAGGGTCCCCAGGACCGGCACAAGGGTTATAGCTATTATGGCCGTACCTACCATAGCCATAACAAAGGTAAAGGCCAGGGGATGGAAGAGTCTTCCCTCGATGCCCCTGAGGGCAAAAACAGGTACAAAGGAAAAGAGCATTATTAACACGGAGAAGAAGATAGGCGCACCCACCACCTTAGAGGACTCCAGCACAATCTCTCTCGTATCACCTCTTACCTTATTCTTGCCGAATTTCAGGGTCAGATTCCTGAAGGCATTTTCCGTTATTACTATGCCCGCATCCACCAGAACGCCTATGGCAATGGCTATACCTGAGAGGGACATAATGTTTGAGGTTATATGCAGGGGGTACATGAGTATGAAGGATATCAGTATGGCAAGGGGCAGTGTCAGGACGATGATGATGGCGCTAGGGAAGTGCATCAGGAATATACCCATGCATATCAGGGCGATTGCTGCCTCTTGGACGAGGGTGTGCTTTAAGGTACCGATTGACCTGTATATAAGGTCCGTTCTGTCATAGAAGGGGACAATCTTTACCCCTGGCGGGAGGCCTGGCTCCAGCTCCTTTATCTTTTCCTTTATCCTTTCAATGATGGTGAGGGCATCCTCACCGTACCTCATTATCACCACGCCGCCCGTTACCTCGCTGCCATTCTTCTCTAAAACGCCCCTTCGGAAGGCGGGGCCCATCTGTACAGCGGCAACATTCTTTACGTATATGGGTATGTTGTTATTTGCGCCTACTACTATATTCTCTATATCCTCCAGGGTTTCTATCCAACCCAGTCCCCTGACCAGATACTCCATATCGCTCTGCTCTATCACCTTTGCCCCTACTGTCCTGTTACTGGCCATTACGTTGCTAAAGACATCACTGAGGCGAATGTTATAGGCCAGGAGTTTGTTGGGATCTACGTCTACCTGGTATTCCTTCACGTAGCCCCCGATACTGGCCACTTCTGCAACACCGAGGACGGAATTTAGCTGGTAGCGGACGTACCAGTCCTGAATGGCCCTCAGCTCCCCAAGGTCGTAGCCCTCCCCTTCGACGGTATACCAGAAGATTTGTCCCAGGGCCGTTTCGTCCGGGGCAAGGTAGGGCACAACACCCGGTGGCAGGAAGCTTGCTGCCAGGCTCAACCTCTCCAGGATGCGTTCCCTGCAAAAGTAATAGCCTACATTCTCCTCAAAAATAATGTTTACCACAGAAAACCCAAAGTCGGAGACAGAGCGTACCGTCTTTACCCCTGCCAGACCCTGTAGCTGGACGCTGAGGGGATAGGTTATCTGGTCCTCTACGTCCTGAGGGGCCCTACCGGGCCAGTCGGTGAATACTATCTGAAAGTTCTCGCTCAGGTCCGGTATGGCATCCGTAGGGGTATTTCTAAGACAATATATCCCTACGGCCACCACTATGGCGTAAAGGAACAGGACGAGCAGCCTGTTCCTTATGCAGAATCTTATTATGGCATTTATCATCGCCAGCCTTCCGGCTAGTGTACATGGCCCTCACGGCGGGCCTTCTCTAACAGGTATTTCTCCGGGTCTTTCTTGAACCTGCGCTTACAGTCCTCACAGCAGAAGTAATATTCCTTATCCAGGTAGGTGTACTTGACGGCCTTGGACTTTTCCAGCCTGAGACCGCATACGGTGTCAATGGTGCCCTCTTCCTTGAAGGCCCAGTGTCTGCGGGCAAAGTAATCCGGGTTAAATCCAAAATGTTTCTTACACTCTGTTGAACAGAAGTAGAAGATGTTATCGTTATATTTTGCGCTTACCGCCTCAGTCCCCTCGACGTCCATCCCGCAGACTGGGTCAATGGGGCTTGCGCCTGGTGGGATTGGCCTCACTTCCTCTTCCAAAAATTCTACTTCTGGTGGGGCCTTGGGGGGCCTCCGCACCGCTTTTTTCGGTGCCTTGGCCGGTGGCATCATGCCGTGGACATGTGGCGGTGGTGCCGCCTCTTCCTCCTCAGGGCCGCCAGTTGCACCGTAGTACTGTGTACCCACACCGGGCCCCAACTGTGTCTCAGCATCAATCAGGAATGCCCCTGCCGAGACCACCACCTCGTCTTCCGTAAGTCCTTCTAAAACCTCAACATATCCCTCGGCCTCAAAACCGGTCTCTATCTCTCTGGCCTCAAACAGGTCTTTCTCCCTCTCTACATAGACAATCTTCCTAAGGCCCGTATCCAGTACCGCTGAACGTGGTATAGATAGTACCCCAGAAGGCTTCTTTACAAGTTCCATCCCGCCGCATTTATCGCATACCCCCGGCACCGGCGAGGTAACCTCGGGGTGCATGGGGCAATAATAAGTCGTGTTGTCTGGGTTGCCCAGGGGCACCTTTATAGTGGCATTTACAAACATAGACGGCTTCAGCTTGAGGTCAGGGTTGGGTACGTCTACCCTCACCTTTACCGAGCGGGTGGCCTCTGTTATAAATGGGTCTACAAAGGAGACCTCTCCTATGAATGTCTGTCCGGGGAAGGTTGCCGAGGTGATTTCTACCTTTTGGCCCAGCTTGACCAGGGCCATCTCGTACTCATACACCTCTGCCATCATCCACAGGTTGGTAAGGTCAGCCACGGTGTACATCTTGGTGCCCTCTTCCACATACTGCCCTTCCAGGACGTCCTTCTTTATGACCGTGCCTGTTATAGGGGAATAGATGTTCATATGGGTCTGTACTTCTCCGGTACGCGCTAATTCATCTATCTGTTCCTCGGTTATTCCCCATAGGAGTAACCTGTCACGACTTGCCTCGAGGAGATAGTCCGTGCTCTTTACTATCTCTTTGAGGGTGCTATCCTTCATCTTCTCCTTGGTCTCCAGGGCGAGGAGGTATTCTTGTTGCGTGGACACGAGGTCGGGGCTGTATATCCAGACAAGTGGCGCACCCTCTTCCACGTCGGTTCCCGTGAAGTCCACAAAGAGTTTATCAACCCTTCCTGCCACCCATGCGGTGGCGTAGGCGATCCGCCTTTCGTCATAGATTATGTTACCCACGGTATATATTGTCTTGGTCAAGGGCCGATGAGCTACGGTTTCCCTTTTCACCCCGGCCATGCGTATCTGTCTTGGGCTGAGCTGCACCAATGGCACCTCAGGTAGGCCCTCTTCTCCAGCCCTTGCACTGACCTTGGGCCTCTTGGAGAAGGGCATACCGCAGATAGGGCACTTTCCCGGCTTATCTGAGACTACTTGGGGATGCATAGGGCAGAAGTACTCATACTCTGCCCCTTCAGGCGCGGCCCAGAGCAGCTTTGAACCGGTATCCATACCTATGTTAAGGGCACATATACCACCAAGGAAGACTAGAACAGTGATGGCCATCACAACGGTTAGTGGCGCCATTAATTTTCTATAGAACATCTTCGTTTTCCTTTCACAATCCATTTAAAACCCATCCTGCGTTAGTGGAATGCCTACCGCCCTTTCCAGTTCTGCCAGGTTGCTTTCAAAGTCTGCCAGTGCGCGGTAGTACTCAAGTTCCACATCCAGCAACGTCCTCTCGCTGTCTATTAACGTGAGGAAGTCTATTTTTTCTGTCTCGTACTCAGTGATGGCTGCCTTGAGCGATTGTTCTGCCAGGGGTATTACGCTCCTGGAGTATATATTTGTGGTGGTCTGTGCATTGGTAGCCTTTACCCAAAAGTCCTTGACCTCAAACAGTACAGAATTTTGTACGGCCTGGTAGTCAGCCTCTGCGGCCTGGACGTCCTCTTTGGCCTCCCTTACCTTTGCCCTGTTCTTGCCCCATATCCACGGAATGTTTACGCCGACCTGCGACCTCCAGTTGTCTGCTAACGTATCTCTCTGCATGTAATGAAGGGCAAGTTCCGGGTCGGGGAAATAGAGGTCCTTCTTAGCCAGTCTGAGGGCCGACTTATTCTTCTTTATTGCAAAATCAAATTTTTGGAGCTCGGGCCTGTTCTTTACGGCCAGGGCCTCTACGTCCTGCAGGGTAAGAGGTAGTTTGTGCTGTGTGTAGTCTTCTGGCCTGCCCAGGGGTGCTTCAGGGTCTCGATTTAAGAGGGTATTTATCCTGGTCTCTGCGGATTTTATTTCTTCTTCCAGAACCTCGAGGTCGTTTATAATCCTTGCAACTTCTACCTGGGCAGACAGGACGTCCCGCTGAGGGGCCTTGCCTACCTTGTAGCGGGTCTCTGCTATCTTCGCAAACTTTTCTAACAGGTCCTTGTTTTCTCTGTTTATATCTATGGCCTTATGGATAAAGTGGAGCTGGTAGTATGCCGCCTTTACTTGTGCCGTTATTATCCTTATCGTCTCCTCCCAGTCCTTTTTGGACATCTCAGAGGCCTCGGAGGCTATCCTCCCTCTGAGACGGAGTTTTCCAGGGAAGGGTATCTCTTGGGAGAAGGTGCCCATGCGCTGGTATCTCTTCCAGTCCGGGCCCTCAAATTGTATGGGAGATTTTGCGTTTCTCAGCGAGAAACCAACCTTGGGGTCGTCGAGGGACTTTGCGCTATCAATGGCCTCCTGAGAGGCCTCCCAGCGGTTAAGTGCGGCCTGTATGTCGGGGTTGCTGCGTAGGGCCTCTTCTACCGCCCAACTCAGCGTCAGGGGAGGTTCTTGGGATTCCAAGGACCCCAGCTCCTCGGCAGAGAGGTTACCCACTCCAAAGACCAAATAAAAAAATAATAATGATGTAAATAAGTGTCTAAAAGGCCTTCTCATATCCTTTCTCCTGAGAAACGACTATATATATTCCCCTCTTTTTCTGGAGGGACGGGGGGCCGTGAGCAACACCGGCCCCCTGGTCCTGCTAAACCCTCCAGAAGCTAACTACAGTGCCTTCTTGCAGTTGGGGCAAAGGGCCATGTGTGCGCCGCACTCCTCACAGACATGGGGCACAAGCCCCTTGATGGGCTTCTCGCATTTGGGGCATTTCATTGCCGTCTGCAGGGGAATAACGCCCGTGCCTTTTCTCAACGTCCTTTCTACCTTGCACTGCGGGCACACCGCCTTTACTGCTTCTGCTCCCGCCGTCAAGACCTTACTGCACCTGGGACATACAGCAACCTCTGCGCCACACTTGTCGCAGACGTGGGCAGCGCCAAGTCCCTTGCAGTCGGGGCAGACCATCTCTTTCTCCAGGGCAGTAATACCCATACCCTTCCTGAGTTTGGTTATTTCCGCGCAAGCAGGACATACTGCCTCCACTACCCCTTCTGTTACGGCCAAAACCTTTTTGCACTTGGGGCAGGCAAGCAGTTCGGCACCGCACTTGTCGCAGACATGCTGGGCGCCTTTACCCTTACAGTCGGGGCAGAACATGGCCTTCTCGAGCGGCATGATACCCATGCCCTTCCTGAGCACGGCCTTTTCACCGCAATTGGGACACACTGCCTCTATGGATTCCTGGGCCAGGACCGTGCCACTATAATCCATTGACACAATGCCCATTGCCAGGATACCCAGAAGGCATCCAAGGATTACGCCGAGCTTCATCGCGCTTCCTCCTTCCTAGTTAAGTGTGACTTTAAATCCATACGCCATACAAAAACAGGCAGTTTGGTTCCGTTTACCTCCTTTCATATATCTTTACACTGGGTTTATTCAGGTCACAGCACTTCAGGGGGCGCTTTGTGGGTGCATGGCGCCCTGTTTGGAGTTTGAATTTGGGTTTGAAAGCCCTAAGCCTCGTTAGAATGCCCAGCAGGCTTTCAAAAATTATGCCTAACTTCATCGGACTCTCTCCTTTATTTAGTAAGTGCTTCATTAAAATTGCACAGCTTTTATAGAAAACGTTTGTTCTTGGTGTTTCACCGCCTCCTTGCAAAAACGTTTGTGCTGGACTTATTCAGCTCACAGCATTTCAGGGAACGCTTTTTAGATGCCCGGCGGGCCGTCCTAGATGTGGGCTTATATCTCCTGAGTCTCAAGGAGTTAAATACAACCAGTACCGAACTGAAGGCCATGGATCCCGCCGCTATCATAGGGTTCAGGAGCCCCAGTGCGGCTACAGGTATGGCCACAATATTGTAAGAGAAGGCCCAGAAGAGGTTTTGTTTTATTATTTTCATCGTCTGGCGGCTCAGCGCCACGGCCTCAGCGGCCTTCTTTACGTCCCCCTTTACCAGCGTAATCTGGGAGGTCTCTATCGCAACATCCGTCCCGGTGCCGATGGCGAAGCTGACATCTGCGGCTGCCAGCACAGGTGCATCATTTATGCCATCGCCTACCATCCCGACCTTCTTTCCTCTGTCCTTTTCCTGGCGCAATTCGGCCACCTTCTCTTCGGGTCTCATATCGGCCTTGAACCTCTGGATTCCGACCTGTTTTGCTATATCTCGGGCGGTGTCTACGTTGTCACCCGTCAACATGATGGGCTCTATACCCAGGGCCTTTATTTCTTCAATGGCCCCTCTTGCCTTGTCTCGTGGTACGTCCTGGAGTGCTAAGAGGGAGACAACACGCCCATTCGTTACCACATAAATTAGGGTCTTACTTCCCCCTTTCATTTCTGTCACTTTATCTTGAAAGGTGGTCGTGTCAACACCTTTATCCCTTATCATCCTCTCGCTTCCTATAATGACCTTGAGGCCGTCCAGACGCGCCGTTATACCCTCGCCGCTAACGGCCTTAAAATCTGTTACTGCCTTGATTTCAGCATTTTTTGTCAGAGCGAACTCCACGATGGCCCGTGCAAAGGGGTGTTCCGATGGTCTTTCTGCAGAGGCTATGATAGAGAGCAACTCGTCTTCAGGCATGCCCGAGGTGTTGTAAAAGTTTGTAACACTAGGTTGTCCGCGGGTTATGGTACCCGTCTTGTCGAATATCAGGGTGCCCAACCTCGAGGCCTCTTCCAGGCTTTGAGCGTCTTTTATTAGTATGCCCATTTCTGCGGCGCGCCCCACCCCTACTGTAACGGCCGCGGGCGTGGCAAGCCCTAGCGCACACGGACAGGCTATCAGTAAAACGGCCATAGATGCGCTCAGAGCCAGGGCAAGGGGGTGTCCAAGGGCGAGCCAGACGCCGATGGTTACTGAGGCTATACCGAGTACAACGGGTACAAAGATTCCGGAGACCCTATCGGCGAGTCGCTCTATAGGGGCCCTTGAGGCCTGGGCCTCCCTCACAAGCTTAACTATATGGGCAAGCGTGGTGTCTTCTCCCAGTTTCCTCACCTCAAAGATAATATTGCCATTATTATTAATTGTGCCTGCCTGTACCTCGTCACCCAGACCTTTTTCCACGGGCATGCTTTCTCCCGTGAGCATGGATTCATTCACCGTGGTCTGGCCTTCTATTACTGTACCGTCGGCGGGGATTCTGTCGCCCGGTCTTGCGATTACCTTCTCTCCCAGTTTTAGTTCGCTCACTGGCACCACCATCTCCTTGCCATCTCTGAGGCATGTGGCCACTGGTGGCGCAAGAGATGCCAGTTTTTCTATGGCCCTGGTGGTCTGTGTCCTGGCCTTTGCCTCAAGATAACGTCCGAGGAGCACCAGGGTTATAATTATTGAGGCCGTTTCAAAGTAGAGATGCTCTCCACCAGTGACGAGCTGCACAGTGCTGTATATGTAAGCCGTTGCGCTGCCCATAGACACAAGGGTGTCCATGTTAGCCCTTAAGTGAAAGAGCTGTTTAATGGCACCTATGAAGAATTCGGAGCCTGCACCGAAGACTACTACGGTGGTAAGACCAAGCAGGACGTAGCCTGAGTACGGGAACTCCAGACCGAACATGCTGATAACAAAGACCGGGATAGTGAGACTAGCAGACGAGATAAGGCGAATTAGTGGGGCCAAATGCTTCAGGCCCTCCTTCTGCGTTTCTTTTTTCTTTACGCCGTAGCCCAGGGCCTCCACCGCTGCCTCCAGTGCATGTCTCTTTGCGCTTCCGGTTACAGTCGCCTGCTCAGTGGTAAAGTTCACATATACCTCTTTTACGCCAGCTACCTTGAGCAGGGACTTCTCTATCTTGCCTGCGCAGGATGCGCATCTCATTCCTGTTATTGACAGGCTAATTTTCTGGTTATTTCTCGTCACCCTCGCCGTCATAGTAATGCCCTACTTTCCATAGTTTTTCAGGACCTCTATAATCTCTTCTATCTTTTCCTGTTTGTCCTCTTCCCTGCCGGAGCGTATGGCCTCTGTGACGCAGTGCTCAAGGTGTCTCTTGAGGATGCGCTCCTGGACCCGGGCAATGGCAGACGATATAGACTGGAGCTGGGTGATTATGTCCACGCAGTACCTGCGGTCTTCTATCATCTTTTGGATGCCCCGTACCTGGCCCTCAATCCTTCTAAGGCGCATTATTTCCTCGGTATGTCTTGTTCCCAGTTTTGTCAGGGTTTCTTTTACCATGGCCTACCCCCAATGAATTTCAAGGTCTCAAAAATTTTATGTCTTAAAAGTCAAAAGATGGTGAGCAATATCAATTCCTCTAAAAGAACCAGTATTGAAACAAAGAGACTTAAGAGAATAATAGAAAGCACGAGGGCTGGGGCGAGGCTCAACCCGTGTAAGAAATAGAAGACCCCTACCATAGACCCAAATACGTCCTCCTCCCTACCCTTAAATAGGCCAATGTAAAGGGCGTTAAGTAAGAAGCTAAAGATGAATATGCCACAGAATGCGATGATTAACGGCATTTTGGCACCTGCTAGGTATTTGGTTTTTCTGCCCCGTTCCATCTTTCTGATAGAAGTATACCATACCCCCCTACCCTATGCAAGCAAAATTTATGTTGACTTAAAATATTTCTCTGTGTAGCCTGCTGGCCATGAGGAGGGGGCCGAGTAGCTTTCCTCTTGACTTCCCCGGGGAATTTTCATAGCATTGTAAGCAGAAAGGTATCGATTTTATTCGTGCACGCTTATGGTGGGAGAGAGAAATGAATGCTAAAGAACTGGCCAGTTTCAAGAAGATATTACTCTCCGTGAGGCACAAGCTGGCTGGCAACGTGAACTCTATGGAGGGCGAAGCGCTGAAGAAATCCAGGCAGGACGCTGCTGGAGACCTCTCCAATGTGCCTTTCCACATGGCTGACCTGGGCACAGACAACTATGAGCGTGACCTTATGATTCTCCTCATCCAGAACGGTGAGGAGGAACTGAAGTCTATCGATGCCGCCCTGCAGAAGCTAGAGGACAAGACCTTCGGTATCTGCGAGACCTGCGAGAAGAAGATCTCTAAGGCCCGCCTTATGGCCCTGCCTCATGCCAGACTCTGTGTGGAATGTCAGAGAAAGGAAGAACTCGAGGCTGGCGCCGCTGAATAAATTTATAGGCCCTTATGGGCCGTTCTCCTTGGTGGTTCTTCTGGGGGTTATCCTCGATCAGGCAACTAAATGGGCCGCCTTTAAGTACCTTACCGATTCTCACGGTCTCGAAAAACTCGTTAAACTCACCTTTTTCTTCAATCTATCCCCCAGCAGAAATGAGGGTGGTGTCTTTGGGGTTTTTCAGGAGGGGAATCTCCTATTCATAGTCCTATCCGTCCTGGCAGTGCTTGTAGTCCTTTGGATTTACATCAAGTCCGAAGGGGTTGACCTTGTTACCACCATTGCCCTGGGGAACATAATTGCGGGCGCGGTAGGTAACCTAATAGATAGGGTATACTATCACTATGTGAGGGACTTTATGGACCTTCATATCGGTACAAGACATTGGCCGACATTTAATTTGGCTGACGTGCTGATATGTCTTGGTGTGGGTCTTATGGTCTTGAATATCCTGGCTCCAAGGACTCTGCGGCCTCGGTTACCTCTGGATTAGTTAAAAGCTCCCTGTATTTCTTCAGCAGCTCCAGGGTAATTCGACCAGGTTTCCCGTCCCCTACTGTACGGCCGTCTATCTTGACCACCGGTACGATCTGCGCGGCCGTCCCGGTAAGGAAACATTCCTCGGCTATGTAGAGGTCGTACCTGGTGAGAAAATCTTCTCTTACCTTCAAACCATCTCTTTCTGCAAGCTTGATGACCGTATCTCTGGTTATGCCTTTCAGGATTCCAGAATTGGAATGCGGTGTATAAAGCTCTTCCCCCTTAACCATGAAGATGTTTTGGCCAGTACATTCTGCCACGAACCCATCCTTATTTAGCATGATGGCCTCTGTTGCACCGGCGTTGAGGCTCTCCATCTTTGCCAGGATGTTGTTCATGTAGTTAAGGCACTTTATTCTGGGGTTAATAGATTCCGGGTGGTTACGGACGGTGGCTACGGTAATGAGTTCAATTCCTTTCTCATACAGCTTCGGTGGATAGAGCTGGATAGTATCTGTTATGATGATTACTTGTGGGTTACTGCACTTTCCAGGTTCCAGCCCCAGCTTTCCCTCTCCCCTTGTGACCACCAACCTGATGTAAGAGTCTTTCATATTGTTGGCCCTTAAGGTGCTGAATATTGCCTCCTTAATCTCTCCTGGGGTCATGGGGATTTCAAGGAATATGGCCCTTGCCGATTCAAAGAGCCTCTCAAGGTGTTTGGTCAACTTGAACACCCTCCCATTGTAGGCACGCAGCCCCTCAAAGACGCCATCTCCGTAGAGGAGGCCATGGTCAAAGACAGATATCTTCGCCTCCTCCTGTGGTAAAATCTCACCATTTACAAATACCTTAAGAGACATTTAACCCTCTCCTTTCTGAGGGACTGTTGTCAACTAGTCCACTATCTTTCCGTCTACTATTCTTACTCGCCTTTTTCCTAGTCTAGCGAAGTTTTCATCGTGTGTCACTATAACAAAGGTCTGGTTGTTTAAGGCATTTAATTTCAGGATTAGGTCCTGAATTTCCTTAGAGTTTTGTGTGTCCAGGTTACCCGTGGGTTCATCGCAAAACAGAACCTCGGGCTCATTTACAAGGGACCTGGCGAAGGCCACTCTCTGCCTCTCACCCCCAGAGAGCTGGTCAGGTCGGTGGAGTGTTCTCTCCTTTAGACCAACTGTCTCTAGGATCTCCATTGCCTTTTCCCTGCTCGTTTTGTTGTCGGAATACGATTGCACCTTGTGACCAATGAGCCGTGGCATCATTACATTCTCAAGGGCCGTAAAGTCCGGCAGCAGATGATAGAACTGAAAGACGAAACCGAAGTGCCTGTTCCGTCTCTCTGCCTGCTGCTTGGAACTGAGCCTGCTAAGATTCTTTCCTCTGTAAATTACCTGCCCAGAGGTCGGTGTATCTAGTAACCCTAGAATGTGCAGTAGTGTGCTCTTACCTGCTCCCGAAGGTCCCAGTATTATGAGAATCTCTCCCCTGTATATATCAAGGTTAACCCCATTAAGGACCCTTAAAGTGCTTTTGCCTATCTTGTAGTCTTTGATTATATCCTTTACATAGATAAGGACATCTTTATGTTCTTCCATCTACTATTCGGTGTCCTCCCTCTGGGGCCTTGAGGCTGGGCGAAGCAGAGGGAAGAGTATCACGTCGCGTATAGAGGTACAGCCTGTCAGTACCATTATAAGTCTGTCGATGCCTATACCGAGTCCACCCGCTGGGGGCATGCCGTATTTTAGCGCCAGTATAAAGTCCTTGTCCAGCTTTCCCCAATCCAACTTTCCACCGATTTGTTCTACGAATCTTTTTTCCTGTTCCAACGGCTCATTGAGTTCTGTGTAGGAATTGGCAATCTCCATGGCAGCTATATAGAGCTCAAAACGCTGGGCAAAGCGCTTATCGTCTTCACAGAGCTTTGTCAGCGGGCACAGGCTGGCCGGATAGTCTATAACAAATGTGGGGTCGTCAAGTTTTGGTGCGACTTTCTCTTCAAAGATATTGTTGGCGACGACGTCTCGAGGCAACTTCCTGGCCTCAAGCCCAAGGCTTTCAGCCTTTTGTGTCAGGGCAGCTTCATCATCAAAGTCCACTTCGGCGTATTCTTTCAGCAAGTCGCGAAATGTCGCCTTTCTCCAGGGAGGGGTCATGTTGATGGTCTTATCCCCAAATGCAATCTCGTATCCACCTCGTAGCTCCGAGGCAAGAAAGGATATTAACTCTTCGGTCAGCTCCATCATACTGTTATAGTCGCCATACGCCTCGTAGGCCTCCAGCATGGTAAACTCTGGATTGTGGCGCGTTGAGATGCCCTCGTTGCGAAAGTTGCGGTTTATCTCATATACCCGCTCCATACCGCCGACCAAGAGCCTTTTTAGATAAAGCTCCGGCGCAATACGCAGATATAAATCTATGTCTAGTGTATTGTGGTGTGTTATGAAGGGCCTGGCTACGGCCCCTCCGGGGATAGGCTGCATCATTGGGGTTTCTACCTCTACATAGCCCCTTGAGTCCAGAAAACCCCTTATCCCCTTGATTATCTTTACCCTGTCCAGGGAGGTCTTCATGGCCTGGACATTGGCTATGAGGTCCAGGTAGCGCTGCCTGTACCTGAGTTCAACGTCTCTCAGCCCGTGCCACTTCTCCGGGGGGGGAAGTAGCGCCTTGGAGAGCACCGTTAGGTCCTCTACCATGATGGTAATCTCACCCGTTCTTGTCTTAAACAGTTTCCCTTCTACGCCAATGATATCTCCAAGGTCGAGTAACCCGAAGATTTCAAACCGGTTTTCCCCCACATTGCCGAGCTTAATGTATAGCTGTATCTTCCCCGTCCAGTCCCTTATGTCCACGAAGGCAGCCTTGCCGTGTGGCCTCAGACTGGATATTCGCCCCGCGGCCCTGACGCTGTCTCCCCCCTCGCCTTCACCACTATAGCTCTCGACGATAGACTGAAGACTCTTAAGCCCATCGTATCTCTTCCCGTAAGGGTCTATTCCCTTTTCTCTTAGCTTCCTTAGCTTCTCTAAACGGTCTTGCTCAAACTTCTCCATAATAGCACTGGTAATGCATACAATAATAGAAGTACAATTCTATCAAGAAAACAAAGCCTGTCAAGGGCTTACATAAATTGTCCAGAAACCTTGCATAAGTGCCTGAAAGTTACTAATATTGTCATAAAAGACATCCAGTCAGCCGTAGGGGCAACCCGATGTAATCAAATGTAGCGTAGGGACAGGGCTTGTCCCTGTCCGAACAGGGTGAGGACATTCACCAATGGGCGATGCAACACGTATAGATACAAACCTTAGAAAGAAACAGAGACTAAGCAAAAGAAAGGACTTCAAGAGGGTGTTCGAAGAGGGGGAGGCATTTCGCGGCAAAAATCTTAACGCCTACGTGCTCACAAATTCCCTCGACTTCTCACGCCTAGGCATAATGACGGGCAAAAAGGTTGGGGGTGCTGTGGAACGCAACCGCATCAGGCGCCTCCTCAGGGAGTGTTTCAGGTTGAATAAGGCCCTGCTGGGGCCAGGTCTCGATATTGTACTGATACCCAGGAAGGGCTTCCCCACCACATTCAAAGGGGCGGAGGGGGAGTTTAAGAGACTGGTCGGTAGATTTAAGACCAGACCTCTGAAAAATCCTGCATAATTGTCATTCTGAGGGAGTGAAATCCGCCTGAGGCGGAAAGATGTAGCGTGCGAGCGAGCTCGCACGTAATCGTGGCAGCAAGCTGCCACGCTACACGCTCAGAATGACACTGGGTCTTGCGGCGATTTTTGTAGAGGCTCCAGGGCATAAAAGACGAGGAAGGTTATTGGATGAGTTTTTTGGTGATTGGTGTTACCTGCTGTAGGGTGCGTCTTGACGCACCATATTTCTATTCGACTTCCCCCTCCCTCGATGGGAGGGGGTAAGGGAGAGGGTGACCCTCTGAGGTTTTAAGCCTGCTCGGTGTAAGCAAACATGATTGGTTATCAGTCACCCCCTCCCTACCCTCCCCCCATCAAGGGGGAGGGAAATGGATTTTGAACTCTGTAAAGTGATACTTTCCCAGAGGTATCAAGATGAGCTTTTTGGTGATTGGTGTCATCAGGATGTATCAACGTTACGTAACGCCCCTCCTGCCGCACGGCTGCCGCTATATCCCTAGCTGCTCAGAATATATGATAGAGGCCATAGAGAAGAAGGGCCTTATATTGGGCATCCCCAAGGGACTTTGGCGCATCCTGCGCTGCCACCCCCTGGGCGGCTCAGGCCACGAGCCCGTAGATTAAAAGAATCAACGACCATAAAGGTCGTTGTCTACCGTGGATCTTCAAATGTTTTTGGTAGACAACGAAGTTTTACTTCGTTGAAAGAAAAAGGGGGCAGAATCTTCTAGCCTCCACTTCACAAAAGAAGAGGTCATCCCTGCGTGAAGCTTGGTGGAATATTGTTTTGTAAAAAGAACGAGATTGCTTCGGCCACTCCGCCTGCGGCTGATGGCCTCGCAATGACAGGATGGCCGAGTGAAGGCCAAGCCATTGCCAGAGTGAATCAACCCCAATATGTCATTGCACCCTTTGTCCTCTTGTCATTGCGAGCAAAGCGAAGCAATCCCTGAATTCGGAGACTGCAAGGTGCGTCGAGACGCACCCCATATTACTCTCTCTGGTCTTTAAGTATTTCTTCTGCCCTAGTGGGGTCTAGCTGTTTTTTGAGGGATTTGAGGTGCTTTTTGGCAGCGTTGAATTTTTTACCCAATGCCTCCCACTCCTCCTTTTTTGTCTCTATCTGTTTCTGCAACTTCTTGTTCTCTCGCTTCAATTCCTCTATCTGCTCTTCGTTCTCAAACCTGACCATGTCTCTTAGCTGTTTTTCAAGGACGGCGATGGCCCTTTTGTTTCGGGCTATCTCCCGCCTCCATTTTGTGACCGGATGATGGTCGAATTTTTTCTCGAGTTCACCATAGAGTCTGTGTTGTGCAATGAATTCTTTTTCAATCTCCGTCAGCTTATCTGTATCTCCTGCAAAAAGGGGGCTGCCACAGACCTGAACCAGAAGGAAGATAAAGCAGAGGGATATAAACCTAAGAGACGAGACCTCTGAAAAACCCTGCGCAATTGTCATTCTGAGGGAGTGAAACGACCGAAGAATCTCCAAAATACTAGATTCTTCGCTCCGCTCAGAATGACAAACTGCCCCTGTCTCTGCTGGGGGTAGGGGCGGGGTGACTCCGTCCTTACGGAGTTTTTGCCTGGGTGAATCTGCCTGTCTTTTTGGCCAACAATCTACGGCGCATTCAGGAGATTGCTTCGCTTCACTCGCAATGACAAGAGCACAGTTCATCTAGGTGCATCCGATATCATTAAGAAAACAAACGTGCGGGCAAGCCATCAAAAGCTGCACACAGGACTGGCAAGCTCACACGCTACACCAGCTCACCCTCCCCTAACCTCGTGCCATAGGCAGACCCGCCACGCTGTTGGGCGGGCCTCCCATCAAGGGAGGGGAAAGATAATATATAGTCGCCCAGGGGCAGGAAGTGTTGTCCCTGTCCATATAACTTAACTACATAGAAGGATTTTGCTTGAAATCTTCCCCCGCATTATAGTAAGTTATGTCGACTTTGTTAAGCACTCACTGGGGTGGCTGTGCTCTGGGACGAAAGGTAGAGACAGCCCGTGCAGTTGCCCAGCAAGAACTGGGTAGAGATTGACCTTGCAGCCATAGCCCACAACGCCCGCATGGTCCGCCAGAGGGTTGGCAGGGGCGTAGGTATCATAGGCGTAGTAAAGTCTGACGCCTACGGTCATGGCGCCTCCCGAGTTGGACTCCTCCTCGAGTCGCTGGGCGTAGAGATGCTGGCGGCAGCCAGTGTTGAGGAGGGGATTGTACTAAGGGATAGGGGGATAAAGGTTCCCATCCTGGTCCTGGGCTGCATATTCCAGGAGGAGGTGGAGGCCCTACTACGACATTCCCTCATACCCAGCCTCTGCGATAAAGGTGTAGCCAGGGAGCTGTCCAGGTGTGCCAAGTCACTTGGTAAGGTGGCGAAGGTTCATGTGAAGATAGATACGGGTCTGGGCAGTCTGGGTGTCCACCACAGTGAGGCGTTAGGGTTCATAAGGGAGGTGGCGGTTACTGAGAATCTATTTACAGAAGGAATCTTCACACACTTCAGTTCATCCACCGAAATAGATGATAGCCATACCCGTGAGCAGCTTCACATCTTTAAGGGTATCCTGAGAGAAATCGATGACCTGGGTATCCATGTACCTCTGAGGCATGCCGCAAACAGCGGGGCAATACTGGGGACGGCTGAGGCGTCGTTTAATATGGTTCGTCCAGGTATGCTGCTCTATGGGCTCTGCCCATATCGCCCTGATACTAATCATAATGAACACCCTATAGGTGTTCGCCCTGCCATGACGCTTAAGACAAGGCTTGGTTTTATAAAGGATATTTGCGCAGGGGAAACGGTCAGTTACGGTCGCACATTTAAGGCCCAGAGGCCGACCAGGGTGGGAGTCCTGCCCCTGGGCTATGATAACGGCTACATCCGTGCCCTGTCAAATAGGGGTGAGGTAGTTATTCGCGGTCAGCGTGTGCCTGTTATAGGGCGAATTCGCATGAACCACGTGCAGGTAGACATTACGGACGTGCCCGATGTGAAGGTCGGTGATGATGTAGTTTTGTTTGGTGGGCAGAGCGGTCTATCAGTCTCGGCGGAGGAGGTGGCAGGTCAGATAGGTACTGTCCCCTACGAGGTGGTTTGTGCAGCAGGAAGGTCAAATCCCAGGGTATACACTAATGAGGTCACCAGGGATGAGTACAAGGAAGATTCCGTTTATAGATCTGGGGGCGCAGTACCGCTCTATAAGGGATGAGATACGGCAGGCGCTTGACAGGGTCATTGATGGCACGAGCTTCATCCTTGGTGAGGAAGTAGAGCAATTTGAGAAAAATTTCGCCGAGTATTTAGGTGCGAAGTACTGTGTGGCGCTCAACTCTGGCACCTCGGCGCTGCACCTTGCGCTCGTTGCCTTAGATATTAAAGAAGGCGATGAGGTTATCACCACACCCCACAGCTTTATTGCCCCCGCAGAGGCCATCTCCTATACTGGCGCCAGGCCCGTCTTTGTCGACATAGACGCCGAGAGCTTTAACCTCGATGTCTCCAAAGTAAGAAGTGCCATTACAGAGAGGACCAGGGCCATCATGCCTGTCCATATTTATGGCCAACCGGTTGATATGGTCGGGCTCGTGGAGGTTGCCAGGGAGTATGGTATCCCGGTGGTAGAGGATGCAGCCCAGGCGCATGGTGGGGAGTGTCTTATCGAAGGGGCGTGGAAGAAGGTCGGCACTATTGGGGACGTGGGTTGTTTCAGCTTCTATCCCACAAAAAACCTTGGCGCCTGCGGTGAGGGGGGTGCAGCAGTGACCGATAACCCAAAGCTCCTTGAAAAAATTAAAATGCTCAGGAATCACGGACAAAAGGGCCGACAGTACCTTCACCAGTTTATTGGGTATAATTACCGTATGACCGCCTTTCAGGGGGCAGTGCTGGGCGTAAAGCTAAAAAGGTTGGACGAGTGGATACAGGCCAGGCGTAGCAGAGCAGCACTATACGATGAGGGATTGAAAGATACCTCACTAAAAATCCCCAAGAGGGCAGAAAATTTGAGAGGGGCGTATCACCAATACGTGGTGAGGACCCAGGAGAGGGAGGGCTTGAAAAGGTATCTGGAAGAAAGAGGCATAGAGACCGGCATTTATTATCCCTTGCCAATCCCGTTTCAGGATGCGTACCGACACATGGGGTATAAAAAGGGTGACTTTCCTGCTTCAGAGATGTGTGC
>JBHIBD010000018.1:0-36136 GCA_046758865.1 Candidatus Brocadiales bacterium
TTGCCCTCTGCCATTACTGTCACGGAGAGGCGCATCCGCCGGAGAAGTGTCCTGAGTGCAAGGGGGCGAAGATGAATTATTTTGGCCTTGGCACAGAGAGGGTAGAGGATGAGATAAACAGGTACTTCCCTGAGCACAGGTCAATGAGGATGGACAGCGATACGATGAAGGGACGCGACGTCCACGAAAGGGCCTTCAGGGCATTGAAGAATGGCGAGGTAGATATCCTGATAGGGACGCAGATGATAGCCAAGGGCCTCGACTTTCCCAACGTAACCCTGGTCGGGGTTATTTCTGCGGATACCATACTCAATTTTCCAGACTTTCGTGCCTGTGAGAGGACCTTCCAGTTGCTCTCCCAGGTGGCTGGCCGCACAGGTAGGGGCCCAAAAGGCGGCAGGGTAGTAATACAGTCCTTTAACCCGAACCAGTACGCTATCCTGGCAGCGGCTGGCCACGACTATGAGGGCTTTGCGGACCAAGAGCTAGAATACAGGAGGTCGCTTGGATATCCACCCTTCGGCGTGATGGCCAGGGTAGTTTTCAGGGGGAGAAGTGAGGACTCAGTGCGGAAAAGGGCCTTGCGAGCGGCAAAAATCTTAAAGGGCGTTAGCGGCAGCAACGGACAGAAACCAGATGTGTTGGGGCCAGCCCCTGCACCTATATCCAGGATAAGGAACAACTTCCGCTGGCACCTCACCCTTAAGGCATCATCATATGATGTCTTAAAGGATGCGCTACAGAGGGCATGCAGCGGTACGGGCGCATCCGGGGGTGTAAGGGAGATTGTAGACGTGGACCCTTATAATATGCTGTAATATAATCTTTATGGGAGAATAAAGGATATGTTATTTGATGGTAGTGCTAACGGTTACGATGCAAAGACCTTCTTTAACCAAAGGGGAGGTGTTACCTACAACGATTTTACCCTGCTTCCGGGCCATATAGACTTCAGTTTGGATGAGGTAGAACTCGAAACCAAGCTCACCCGAAACCTGAGGCTGAAAAGGCCTATCATCAGCTCTCCAATGGACACGGTAACAGAGTCAAAGATGGCCATTCACATGGCCCTCCTAGGTGGCATAGGTATCATCCACTACAATAACACAGTAGAGGAGCAGGCAAAACACGTAAGGACCGTTAAGAGGTTCGAGAATGGCTTTATTACCGAGCCAGTCGTGCTTCGACCCGATAACACTATTGCCGACGTGCGTAAAATTAAGGAGACTTATGGTTTCTCAGGTATACCCATTACCGAAGACGGCACGCTGGGTTCTAAATTGGTAGGTATAGTGACCCAGAGGGACATAAGTTTTGAGACCAACGGAGGCAAGGAACTCCGTGAGGTGATGACAACGGAGCTCATAACAGCACCGGTGGGTATAACACTACAGGAGGGCAACAGGATACTTAAGGAGTGTAAGAAAGGTAAGCTGCCCATAGTCGACAAAGAAGGTCGGCTGATGTCATTGATGAGTAGGACGGACCTGTTGAAGAACGAGGATTTCCCCCATGCCTCTAAAAATAAGGATAAACAGCTCCTGGCGGGCGCTGCTATATCCACAAAGGAAGAGGACAAGGAGAGGTTAGATGCGTTAGCAGATGCAGGGGCAGACGTGATAGTTGTGGATGCGTCCCAGGGGGATTCTGTCTTCCAGATAAATACGGTGAAGTATGTGAAGAAGAAATACCCCCACCTGGAGGTAATTGGAGGTAATGTGGTAATGGCCAGACAGTGTAAGTCATTGATTGATGCAGGGGTAGATGCCCTCAGGATAGGTATGGGCTCTGGTTCTATATGCATAACCCAGGAGGCCCTGGCAGTGGGCAGGGCCCAGGGCTCGGCTGTATATCACTGTGCGAAGTCTGCCAGGGAATACGGCCACATACCTGTCATAGCAGACGGCGGCATATCCAATCTTGGCCACCTTACTAAGGCGCTAGCACTTGGGGCTAGTACCGTGATGCTGGGTGGGATGCTCGCTGGCACTACGGAGGCCCCTGGGGAATATTTCTACGAAGGCGGGGTTAGATTGAAAAAGTATCGCGGTATGGCATCCTTTGAGGCAATGGAGACGGGTGGAGCCAAGAGATACTTTTCCGATGAGGACAAGGTCAAGGTAGCCCAGGGTGTAACAGGTGCCGTAGTTGACAGGGGTTCTGTTGTGGACCTGGTTGAGTATCTGATGCAGAGTCTTAAACATGCCATGCAAGACCTTGGATGCAAAACCATCGGCAACCTCCATAAGGCTTTGTATAATGGCACGCTACGGCTTGAGGTAAGAAGCTCGTCTGCACAGGTTGAGGGGGGTGTACACGGGCTATATTCACATAAAGAACCCCACCTGGGCCTCTTTAAACAGGTCATAAATCAGAGGGAGTTGTAGCGCTTACCGGATATCCAGGGCCATTGATGACCTTAGATACAAACCATCGTGTCAGGCAGCAACCTAACTTTTTTGTTGACAAACAGGACTAATTCCGTATTATAGTTTCCTTTTGAAGGCTCGCAGTAACCATCCCTTTGCACAATAAGGGGCAGATTATAATTTTATGGAATAGCTTTATTTTAAGAATTAGAGGAGAGGTATCTTAGAGAAAGGAGAAAGGGTTAAAATGAAGAGACTTGCTACATTTGCCATCTGCGCTACCTTCCTGATGGCAGCAGGTTTTAGCAGCTTAGCCACAGCTCAGGAAGAACCGTCGGTGTCACTTGATGTCATCGTAATCGCCCTAGGCAACAGCCCTATAGAGGATGCAACTGTCACTGTGGGAGATAGGGAAGAGACCACCTTGCATAATGGCTGTTGTACCTTTACCCTTCCTCCCGGAAGCTACACCGTATGCGCCAGAGGAGAGTGGGGTGGAATGTCTGGTGAAAAGTGTCAGGATGTAGTTCTAAGGGGTGAGAAGCGTTTTGTTATCCTCGAACTGTTCCAGAAGATAGAGTCTGCTTGGGATTAAATTATTAATGACAAAATAAATTGGTCTAAAAAGACTCCAGGGTCATTGCCCTGGAGTCTTTTTTACTAGCCTTCCAAGAATTTCACCGTCATCGAGTCTGTAGAGTGCCCCAGAGCCCTTTCTTTGATTAAGCCTCGCTGTATAAACAATAACATCACCTTCTTTCAGGAACATTATCTGCGGCTTGAACTCAGCCCTAAAGAGGACAAGTACTTCAGCCTCCCCTCTAATATCAAAGCTTAACCCCATCTTATACCAGTCGTAACGTGTAATGCCCTCATAGACAATAACACTGTGTTTGTAGATGTCGCTATCGGTGGAGGGTAGATGGGTGCAATATTCTCAACTGGTAATGGAGATGAAGCGGGAAACAAGTATTTTCAGAAAAAGATATTCAAGCTTGGTACGCCCGTGGTGAGAAAAGGGTGCAAATAGAATTAAGCTTCACCCTCGGTCTTGCCTTCCCATACCTCAAGGAACCTCCGACAGATATCTATAGTTGCGACCATCCCCACAAGCTTACCGTCTCTTAGGACAGGTAGGGTCCGAAAACCATGCTTTTTCATAAGTGATATGGCCACCACTATGTCACCCTCCGCATCTATCGTGACAACATCTTTGGTCATCACGTCCGACACCTTTAATCCCGCTAACTCCTCTACGTCTTTTATGCTGACATCCAGTGCACCGTAATCCTTTATGAAGTCTACGTTGCTGAGGATGGGAAGGAAGTCCGGACTGAAGGTGTTAAGGATATCCGTAATAGAAATAATGCCTACCACGTGTCTCTCCTCATCCACCACGGGAGCGGCCCATATCCTATTAGACACAAATGTTGAAGCCGCCTTCTTTATTCCGTCCTCAGGACTCAAAACCACTACGTCTGGTCTTAAACATTTCTTGACTTTCACACGAAGCTCCTCTTTTGTCTAAAAACCTGACGGGAAAAAGCTATGAGCTATGAGAATGAAAAGGAACAATATACCACAGAAGGCCGTTCTTTTCAAAGGATTAATGCCCCAAGAATGTCCATTTACTTACGGGGTTTTTTCCCATAAGCAGCAAAGGCCTTTGGCAGGGCGTCAAGAACATCGGTGGCTATCAGTGAGAACTCTCCCATAACGTCCCTTGCTATATCCCCAGCCAATCCATGGAGATATACCCCCAACCTGGCGGCCTCAAAGGTAGAGGCCCATCCTTGAGCCCACAGACCAGCGATGAGTCCCGTTAAGACATCACCCGTGCCCGCCGATGCCATACCTGGATTACCTGTTGTGCACACATACAGCTCATTTTTGTAGGCCACAAGGGTCTTATGCCCCTTGAGAACCAGGGCGATGTGGGGATATTTTCTTACAAACCTGGTTATCACCTTTACACGCTGGCTATGGATCCGACTTGAATTAGCTGGGCTCAGTCTCATAAGGCGATCCATCTCACCAGGATGGGGGGTAAGAATTATGTTGGCCTTTACCTTATTCAGCACACCTGGTCTTTCTGCCAGGGCATTAACCCCATCAGCGTCTACTACTAGACACCCCGTGAGATTTTCCAGGAGCCAGAGTATCAACTCCTTCGTATCGGGATTCTGAGAGAGACCCGGGCCCAGGGCCACTACCTGTGCCCCTTGGCTCATCTCAACAATTTCTTGTCTCGCCCTGTATGAAAGGGTATGTTTTCTTGTTTCTGGAAGCGGTTTTGTGATAACACAGGTTAACTTTGAGGCTACTATTGGGTTAAGGCTTTCCGGTATGCCCAGGGTCACAAGCCCGGCTCCGCTCCGCAAGGCGGCCTTGCTGGCCAGGCAGGCTGCCCCTGTCATCCCTACTGAGCCAGCTAAGACAAGCACTCGGCCGTATGTGCCCTTATGGGTATCGGCCTTGCGTTTTGGAAGAACGGGTAAAACCCTGACCTGTCTCACGCAGTTGTCCTACTTAATATATTATATATGTTTAAGCGTTCATGTAACTTTGGTTCTGATAATGGCTTAGCTCATTATAGGCCGCTTCCGTATTTCTATGCCTTGGCCCGTATCTTGTTTATAAGAGATGCCATGTAGCCGGCGCCAAAGCCATTATCTATGTTCACAACCGCTACCCCTTCGGAGCAGGTATTTAACATGGTAAGGAGTGGTGAGATGCCGCCAAAGCTTGCCCCATAGCCCACGCTGGTTGGTACGCCAATCACCGGACGGTCTATTAATCCGCTTACCACCCCAGGCAGCGCACCTTCCATACCGGCTACTACGACGATGACGTTAGCCTGCAACAGTTTCTTATGCTGTTCTAGGAGCCTGTGTATGCCGGCAACACCTACGTCATAAAGCGCCTCCACCTTGTTGCCCATTAGTTCAGCCGTGACCCTCGCCTCTTCCGCCACTGGTATATCCAGTGTCCCAGCAGTAATCACCAGTATTAACCCCTTTTGTGTCTTACGCCTTGTCCTTTTTATGGTGATAGTTCTGGCAATTTCGTTATACTGGGCCTGTGGGAATTCTCCTGCCATTGCCTCGTAGATATCTTGGCCTGCCCTCGTAGCCAGAATGTCACTTTCGTCTCTCACAATTTCTTGGGCTATTCTTACTACCTGCTCGGGTGTCTTTCCTTGGCAGAATATAACCTCCGGAAAGCCTCGGCGCAGTGCCCTGTGGCTGTCAACTTTTGCAAAACCCACATCCTTATAAGGAAGGCCCTTAAGATGCTCAATGGCGTCTTCCATAGAGCATCTTCCATCCTGGACCTCAGTTAATATCTTCTTGATAAGGTTTATGTCCATATTTTTAAGCTGGGTGTTATCGAGCTCATGCGACCGCCTCTACCTCCAGGGTGGAAAAGTCCCTCTCGAGGTATTTATAATAACCCAGGCTGGCCACCATGGCGGCATTGTCCGTGCACAGTATTGGTGAAGGGCAGTAGAGCGCGACAGGGATTTCCCCTAAGGCCTGGGAAAATCTCTTGCGCAGTCTGGAGTTACGGGCCACGCCACCTCCAAGGATTACTCCATCGACACGATGCCTCTCCAGTGCGAAGAGGGTCTTATCTACCAGGACGTCCACTATGGCCTCTTGAAAACTGGCAGCTATATCAGCGGTCTCTCGCTGGCTTAATTTTCCCTTGCGCTTTAGGAGATTCTGATAGTAATACAGAACAGCAGTTTTCAGACCACTAAAACTGAAGTCCAGGGAACCCGCTTCCAGGTATGAGCGGGGAAACTGGACGGAAGCAGGGTTGCCGTTTAGGGAGATTCGGTCAATCTCCGGACCCCCAGGGTAACCTAGTCCTAACAGCTTTGCTACTTTATCAAAGGCCTCTCCTGCTGCATCATCAAGTGTGACACCCAGAGGCTGGTGGTCCGTCTCACTCTGGCTGAGAAATAGAGTGGTGTGTCCCCCAGATATTACAAAGCTTATAGTGGGGAAGTGGATGTCTTCTCTATACTCCAACCTGCTGGCAAGGATGTGGGCATGGAGGTGATCAACTGCTATAAGAGGTACCTTTAAGAGCCATGAAAGGGCTTTTGCGGTGGTTAGGCCAATGAGCAACGCACCGATAAGCCCTGGGGTGGTCGCTACAGCTACAGCGTCTACGTCCTTAAGGTGTATTCGCGCATCTCCAAGTGCCTTGTCTATTACCGGCAATATGGCTTCAATGTGTGCGCGACACGCTATCTCAGGTACTACACCGCCGAACTTCAGGTGCAGTTGCTCCTGGGTGCTAACTACGTTTGATAGGATATTGCATCCGTCTTCTACTACTGCTGTAGAGGTCTCATCGCATGAGGTTTCTATACCAAGTATCAACATTACTCATAGAGTCGGAGTATCAAGTAGCTTGGTGTAAAGCTGTGGGTCACCCCTTAATATGGCAAGGGCTCGGTGTAGTTGGACGTCTACAAAGCTTTCTTCTTCAGACGGTTCCTCTTTTGCATTATCTTCATTGGAAACGTCTGTGTTATTCAACCTGGCCAGATATGCATGCAGGTCTTTTGTCTCTTCGTTGTTGAGCTCTACGACTACATCTGGCTCTATGCCTACCTTGTGTATTAACTTTCCAGAGGGTGTATAGTAGTTAGCAGTAGTGAGCTTTATGGCACTCTTCCCACCTTCAACAGGCACCAGGCTCTGTACCGAACCCTTTCCAAAGGTTTTTGTGCCTACAAGTACTCCCCGTTTGTGATCCCTTATAGCCCCGGCCACAATCTCTGAGGCACTGGCACTGCCGTTGTTAACCAGTACAGTAAGGGGGAAATCGGGATAGGTTCCCGGCTTTTTTGCACGGTAGATACTGTTTTGAGACGTATCTTTACCTTTTGTGGAGACGATGACACCTTTTTCTAGGAATCTGTCTGCAACTCTAACAGCCACATTTAAGAGACCACCGGGGTTAAACCTCAGGTCCAAGACAAGTGCCTTCATCCCCTCTTGTAAGAGGTCTTCGACAACCTTGTCGAGCTCTTCGGCGGTGCTCTCCTGAAAGCTGCTAATTGCAATGTAACCTATTTTTTCGTCATCGTCTATAATCCTGGCGCCTCTTGTACTTCTTAGGTGGACGATGCCCCTCTCTATGGTAATGTCTGTGGGTTCTGTCTCCTCCGGGTGTATGACAGTAATGGTTACCTTTGTGCCAGGGGCTCCTCTGAGTCTTTTTATGGCCTCTCTAAGACTAATCCTTTCAGCAGATTCACCTTCTATATGCACAATTTTATCACCAGCCATTACGCCTGCCCTAAACGCAGGCGAGTCCAGTATAGGTGTGATGACGGTAAGGATGCCATCCTGTACTATAACCTCAATGCCTAGTCCACCGAACTCCCCCTCCGTTTCTATCCTGAGGTCCTCCAGGTCTTCGGGACTTATGAATTGACTATAGGGGTCCAGCTCCTGCAACATTCCACGATATGCGCCAGTAAGAAGGTCTGCAAGCTCCACGTCGTCTACGTATTTTTCCTTGATAAGCCTTACCACCTTTACTAGCTCCTCGTAGTCTTTGTAATAGTCTACCTTTTCCTCCGATAGTACGGGGTGATTCAGGATTATGAGTAGGGAAAGGATTAAGAGTAGGTTGTTTGATATACGTGACATAGTACTGTTATTTCCTGTTATATGCGTTAAGTGCGGCTGCCACTATGTCCTCGGCAGTAAGGTGATATTCCCTGAAAAGAGTGGCAGGGTCGCCAGATTGGCCAAAGCGGTTGTCTATACCTATCATCTCCATGGGGACAGGGCATTCCTTTCCTAGTACCATAGCTACTGCGCTACCCATACCGCCATCTAGGACGTGCTGTTCAGCGGTTACTACGGCACCGGTTTCCCTTGCCACCCTGGTGATGGTCTCACAGTCTACAGGTTTTATGGTATGGAGGTCTACAACGGAGGCCTCGATACCCTTAGCAGAGAGCGTCTCCGCTGCCTTAAGGGCCGCTGCCACCATCACCCCACAGGCAATAATGGCCACGCCATTCCCTTCCCGCAGGGTAACTGCCTTACCTATTGAAAAGCTGTCCTGTTCCTCTGTCACGATGGGTGCAGGTGCCCTGCCCAGCCTTATATAGACTGTGCCCCTGTGATGGTATGCTGCTATTACCGCCTTCTTTGCCTCAACCGCGTCGCATGGGACTATGACTGTCATGGTAGAAATAGCTCTCATCAGTGCAAAGTCTTCTATACACTGGTGGGAGCATCCATCTGCACCCACAGCAACCCCGCCGTGTGTAGCAACTATCTTTACGTTCAGACCGCTGTGGCAGATGGTATTACGGACCTGTTCCCAGGCACGGCCGGAGGCAAAGATGCAAAAGGTGCTAACGAATGGTACCTTACCACAGGTGGCGAGTCCCGCAGCGGTGTTCATCATGTTGGCCTCTGCAATGCCCATGTTGAAGAATCTGTCGGGAAATTCTTTGCCAAATTTGGCCGTGGTTGTGGATTTCGCCAGGTCTGCATCTAGCACCACAACCTCTTTGTGCGCCCTACCTAACTCCAGCAGGGCCTGTCCGTACGCCTCGCGGGTTGAAATCATCTTTGTGGTTGCAGCTTTTACAGGCATGTATCCATCCTTATGCTAGTTCTGCCAAGGCCTTTTCTGCCTGGTCCTGATTTGGGGCCTTTCCGTGCCAGCCGACCTCCCCTTCCATAAATGATACGCCTTTACCTTTTATGGTCTTTGCAATAATAACGGTGGGTTTGCCCTCCAGAGTCTCCGCCTCGTCATACGCCTCGAGGATCTTTTCCATATCGTGTCCGTTTATCTGTATAACGTTCCAGCCAAATGCCAACCACTTATCAGGTATAGGTAGCGGTGACATAACGACATTAATAGGTCCGTCTATCTGAAGACCATTATTATCCACTATTGCACAGAGGTTGTCCAACCCATAATGACTAGCAGCCATGGCCGCCTCCCAGACCTGGCCCTCCTCTATCTCACCATCACCTAACATAACGTATACCCGATAGTCCTTCTTGTCCATCCTGGCTGCAAGGGCCATACCCAGTCCAACCGAGAGGCCCTGGCCCAAGGAACCGCTGGATATCTCTATTCCAGGGGTTAGATGTTTGTCTGGGTGGCCTTGGAGACGGCTACCGAACTGTCTCAAGGTGTCCAGTTCGCTCACCGGAAAATAGCCCACCTCGGCCAGTACGGCATACAGTGCAGGGCAGGAGTGGCCCTTGGACAACACAAATCTATCTCTATCAGGCCAATCAGGATTTTTAGGGTCATGTCTAAGCTTACCATAGTACAACGCTACAATAAGGTCTGCGGCTGAGAGGGAGCCCCCGGGATGGCCAGAGCCTGCCTTGGCTAACATGCGGATTATGTGCCTTCTTATCTGCTTAGCCTTATCCTCAAGCGTCTCGATACTCAGCCTCTTCAATAACGAACCCTCTCCTATCCCATGATAGACTGATAAAAAAACCTGTGAAGGGGTTAGTATAATGGCTCCCTGAGGTAAGGGCTTGAATAAAAATTCCTTGCTCCTTTCCTTAAGGTCGGTGCATGTGGGCAGAGACGGGATCGAACCGTCGACACCGGGATTTTCAGTCCCGTGCTCTACCAACTGAGCTATCTGCCCAAGAGATAGAAGCTTACGTCAACATTATAGGCGGCAGGTCTTGCCTTGTCAAGGTCTTTTTGCCCAGCCTCCGTTGTACCTCTTTTTTATCCTTGTCCATCTGTGCGCGGAGCGCATCGGCACTCTCAAACTTTATCTCGCCCCTGAGCTTGAAGAGGAATTTGACCTCTAAATCCCTGCCGTATAGAGACTGATTGAAATCAATTATATAGACCTCTACCACCTCCCCCGCTTCCAGTGCTCCGAAGGTGGGTCTGGTACCAATACTGGTGAGGGCCAGGAAATCCCTTTCCTCTAAGCTCACCATGCTTGCATATACACCACTAGGTGGTTTTATCTCGTGGTGGAGGTCTAGGTTTGCCGTAGGGAAGCCGAGTCTGGCACCCCTGCCGCTGCCCTCCACTACAGTGCCCATGAGCGTTATTGGTCTGCCAAGCATCCCCTTTGCCTTCTCAAGGTCTCCTTGGAGTATGGCCTCCCTAATGTGGGTACTGCTGATTATCTCATCCCCATATTTGACCGGTGGGCATGAGCGAACCTCAAACCCGTACCCCTTTGAGAGACCCGACACCAAGGCGAAGTCCCCCTTCCTGTCCTTGCCAAAGGCAAAGTCGAAGCCCATTACCCAGCCTTTGGTACCCAGAGGGTCCGAGATAATCCTTTTGGTAAAGTCTTCTGCACTCATTCCAGATACTTCATCAAACTCAAGCACAATGACCAGGCTTACACCCAGGCGCTGGAAGAGCACCAATTTGTGCTCCAGTGAAGTAATGAAGCTCGGCGTGCTACCGCTTAACACGTCTCTCGGGTGGGTGGCGAAGGTTAGTATGATTGATTCACCCTGCATTTCTTTGGCCCAGTTTATTGTCTCATTAATTACCGCCTGATGGCCACGATGCACCCCATCAAAGCCGCCTATCGTGATGACCGGCCAGGCGAGGTTCTTGGGTAATTCCTCTATTCCGTACAGGGTTCTCATCTATCTGGCAAGTTTTGCCTTCTTCTTGATATGCTCGGTCCAGTGGTAAATAAAGTCTTGTTGTTTTTCTGCCAGGTATCTCCGCACCACTTTCTCCCCGTCGTCTTTGAATCTCTTTTGGTCTGCCACTTTTTTATCGGCAAGCCTGATGACATAGACAGCCTTTCCCCCTACCTCTTCAGTGACTACATCTAACTCACCTTGTTTGAGCCTGAAGGCGCTTCTCGCCACGTTAGGGGCATTGATCTCGAGTGCTTTTATGTAGCGATAAGGCCTGCCATCTATTATCTCTGGCCTTGTAAAGAATTCTGTTTCTTTCTTTACAAAGACAGTCCCTTTACACTCGTCCTTTAGGAATTTCAGGCCCTCCTCGAAAGAGGTCTGTTTAATCTTCTCCACGCACCGTTCGGCCAGTTCCCTAGCCTTTACGAGGGCCTTTTCTCTCTTCAGGTCTCCTACCACTTTCTCTCGGATTGCTTGCAATGGCGGTGCCGACGGTTCTTTCCTGGAAATTACTTGAAATATAAACTTACCCGCCGGTGCATCCAGTGGTGGACTGGGGTCGTAATTTTCTCTTTCAAAAAATTTGGAGTACACACCCTCCTCTGCGCCCCTTATGACGTTCTTGCCCTCCTCCCTGGTAAAATAATCGCTTTGTTCATAGAAAATGCCTACAGAGCCACCAATGTCTGAGAAACTTATCTGCTCAGTCCTTCCAAGGCTTTCATAAATCTTTTCATCCGCTTCATTTATTAGCTGGTTGACCAGTTCCTTCGCCTTGTTCCTTTCAAGGGTTTCCCTTATCTCCTTTTTTACCTCCTCGAAGGGTTTGTATCGTGGAGGTTGAGGCTCTTTGGCCTCATCTCCCTTGAGTTTCTCTTCTATCTTGTATCTTCGGTCCTTGTTTTCCTCGTAGTAGGCCCGAACTTCGTCCTCTGTAACGACGACCTTTTTCTTCACATCCCTGTAACGGGCCATTAAATACTCTATCTTTATCTTTTCCGGCTCCTTGTATCCTGGTATGCCTTCCAATGGGTTGGGAAAACTATCTTTATGGGCATTGTAGAAAGAGGCGACCTCGTCCTCTGTCACGCTTATATTTTTTGTCAGGTCTCTGGCCCTGATGGCTATATATTCTACCTTTGCCTCTTCGTTCTCCCTTGCATATCTCTCCCAAGCCTCAGCACTTGGAATCTTCACACTGCCAGAGATTAGCACACGCATCTTCTCTATGAGCAGCGCCTCCCTATAGGTTCTTAGTAGTTGTTCTTCTGTTACTATGTAGTTCTGGCATAAGACCCTTATTATCTGGTCTGGGGGCATGCCAACATTGCCTAACATGGTGATGCCCAGGGTCTGAATCCTATCTACTATCTCATCGCTAGAGACCGCAATCCCCATCCTCTCGGCCTCCTTGACTAATGTTAACTGTTCCCAGACCAATCTGCCTAATGGTAGGTCTTCTTGTCGTAGAAAGACCCTATGCCAGCGTATCATTGCATCGTTAAACTCCTCCGCTGAAATCTTTTCCCCCATGATAGTGCCAATGGGTTTCTTGGGTATCAGATAGCTGGCAGAGTATCCTATACCCCAGGCCGCCATGGCAAAGACCATGACGATGTACATCTTCTTCTTATGTCTCCTCATCCAATTCAGTGCCATAGGATACCTTTCACGCGGTATAAATCATATTTTTATAATAGGCCTAAATTTTAATTATATATGATTCCCATGCCCTATCAACTGCTTTTTGGGTACCGCTGTCAGACCATGTAGAGGAAAAAGCTCTTGACACGATTCATAGACTTCTATTAGAGTCATTTTTTGAAATAAAAGTGCATACAATGGATATGAGCATACTTGGGAGTAGACGAATATGCCAAAGCAAATAGTCATTGTTGAATCACCCACAAAGGCAAAGACCATAAACAAATTTCTTGGTGAGAGTTTTGTGGTGCGCTCTTCGATGGGTCACGTCAGAGACCTACCTGTAAAGAAGCTCGCCGTGGACATAGAGAAGGACTTTGAGCCGGAGTACAGGATTATACCCAAGCGAAAGGAAATGGTTAAGTCCCTCAAGAGCGAGGTGAAGGACGCCGATGAGGTCTATCTTGCACCCGACCAAGACCGTGAGGGAGAGGCTATAGCCTGGCACCTCTGTAAGGCCCTCGATATACCTGAGGAAAAGGTCCATAGGGTGGTCTTTAACGAGATTACTGCGGAGGCCATTAAGAATGCATTTGAGCACCCGGTGAGTATAGATATGAACAAGGTAAATGCACAGCAGGCCCGCCGCATCCTTGACCGTCTGGTGGGCTATAAGATAAGCCCACTGTTGTGGAAGAAGGTCACAAAGAGACTCAGTGCAGGCAGGGTGCAGTCTGTAGCAGTTAGGCTCTTGGTGGAAAGGGAGAAGGAGATTCAGGCATTCAAGCCCGTAGAGTACTGGGATATCGTTGCAAGGCTGAAGCCAAAGGGTAGCAGGAGCAAAGGCTTTGAGGCAAAGCTGTGGAAGCGGGAAGACTCTGAGGTGCACATAGGAAGCGAGACCGAGGCCCAGGGGCATGTTGAGGCCTTAAAGGGTTCAAAATATATTGTAGGGCTCATAACTAAACAGCGTAAGCAGAATAAGCCTCTACCACCCTTTGCTACAAGCCAGCTTCAACAGCAGGCATCTATTCAACTGAATTTTTCTACGAAAAGGACTATGCTTGTCGCACAGCAACTGTACGAGGGGGTGGAGCTTAAAGACGGCCCGATGGGGCTTATAACGTATATGAGAACCGACTCCTTTAATGTGTCTAAAGAGGCGATAACGGCCTGCAGGAAGCTTATACCCGAGATGTTCGGCAAGGACTACTTACCGCCGAAGCCGAATCGCTACGCCTCTAGGAAAGGCGCCCAGCAGGCCCATGAGGCCATCCGACCAACCTCTGTAGACATTGCCCCCGATACCATAAAGCAGTATCTTACAAGGGACCAGTACAAACTTTACGAACTTATCTGGAGGAGGTTCGTTGCAAGTCAGATGAGCCCGGCTGAATACGAGACGACGGATATAACTATAAACGCCGGCCCGTACAGGTTTAAGGCCAGGGGAAAGGCCGTTGTCTTCCCGGGCCACAATATACTCACCCGGTCTATAAAAGAAGAACCCCTGCCGGACATACAAGAAGGAGAGGAGTTGAAGTTACTTGAACTTACGCCAAACCAGCATTTCACCGAGCCTCCACCAAAATACACAGAGGCCTCACTGGTCAAGACGTTGGAAAAAAAAGGCATCGGCAGGCCCAGTACCTACGCCGCAATTATCTCCACAATACAGGATAGGGGATATGTCAAGAAAGAGAACAGGACCCTATACCCCACCGAGCTTGGAATCCTTGTGACAGAGAAGTTGGTGGAACACTTTCCTACGGTTTTGAATGTTGAGTTTACATCCCACATGGAAGAGGAGCTTGATAAGATAGAAGAGGCCGAGATGGACTGGGTGGGTGTGCTCGAGGAATTCTATGCCCCGTTCCAGAAAGAGCTGGAAACAGCGGTAGAAGAGATGAAAAGTGAGAAGGGCCGTCTGGAGGGTACTGATATACTTTGTGAGCAGTGCGGGTCTCCCATGGTCGTACGCTGGAGTAAGGCAGGTAAGTTTCTGGGGTGTTCTACCTTCCCCAAGTGCAAGTTTACCATGGACGTATCCGGAAATGACCAACCCAAGCCTGCTGAGCCTACCGGGGAGCTCTGCGAGAAGTGTGGCAACCCGATGGTGGTGAAGGTGGGGCGCATGGGGAAATTCATTGCGTGTTCGGCCTACCCTAAGTGTAAAAATACTAAATCTCTGCCCACTGGAGTAAAGTGTCCAAAGGAAGGGTGCGGTGGAGACCTTGTGAGAAGGCGCTCGAAGCGGGGCAGGAGATTCTATGGGTGCAGTAACTATCCGAAGTGCGACTTTACCACTTTTAAACTGCCTAAGGAACCCGCCATGGCTGGCTCCGAGTAAACTGTACTCAGGGATTGATGGTCATGTGAAGTCCATCAGAAGGGTCCCCAGACTCAACGGCCGCTCTCACTTTAAGGGTTAAAGGTTTAATGGCAACCCTTTACACCATGAAGACACGCAGTTGCCCTTACTGAGTCGTTGCAAAATTAATCCAAGTTCCCATCATCTGGCACATCCCTCTGGGTTACGGACATAAACTCTCTGTCACCCAAATCCTCCGGCTGCTCCTCTATCCTTATAGGTAGAGTAAGTGTGTTCTTGTCTCTTATTATCACTACGGTCACCGCACTTTCTACCTTGGTGTGACGGACATAGCTCTGGACGGTCTCTGCGTCAAAAACCTTTTCTTTGCCTATAACTATTATCACATCACCGGGTTTTATTCCGCCTTTAGCCGCAGGTGTGTCGTCCCAAACCTCTGATACAAAGGCACCTTCATTAGAAGACAAGCCGTATTTTGCAAAAAGTTCCTCTTCGTTATCGTAGCCTAACATGTGCGCCAGGTCGTCATCGATGTTACGAATGCCTACACCCAGATAGCCGCGCACCACCCTGCCCTTTTCCACCAGGTCATGGATTACCTCTTTGGCTATGGTTACAGAGATGGCAAAACCTACCCCTTGAAAGCCACCAGTCCTCGTGGCTATGGCCGTGCTTATACCAACTACCTCACCCCGTAGATTTACCAGCGGGCCGCCACTATTGCCGGGGTTTATAGCAGCGTCTGTCTGGATAAAATCTTCGTAGGAAAATGGCTTTGAGAAGGGGATAACACCCTTTCTCCCAGTGGCACTCACTATGCCTGCCGAGACCGTCTGCCGGTAACCAAAGGGGTTGCCAATGGCTATCACCCAGTCACCCACATGGACATCGTCACTGCTACCAAATTCCGCAGGTTGGAGGTCGTCACCCTCTATCTTCAATATTCCCAGGTCTGTCTTCGAATCAAGGCCCACCACCTTCGCCTCATATTGTCTCCCATCATGAGTTATCACGGTGATAGTACCTTCCTCAAAGCCCTCTACAACGTGATAGTTGGTGAGGATGTGGCCCTCGGTGTCTATTATCAGGCCGGAACCCTTCCCGCGCTGGGGAAAGTCAAAGCCGGGGTGAGGACTAGACCACCCTTCAGGTGAGTGTGGATACGGCATGGGGCCATCAAACTCTTGCCCTCTTGGATCGAATTCCCTCCTATACCCGCCTGCATGTTCGCTGCCTTTCTCAGTACGTATACTTACCACCGAAGGGCTCACCAACTGCACCACCTTTCGGAAGGTCTCCACAAATGGACGTGTCTCTTCCTCAAGCGCCCTCAGCTCATTTTTCAATCTCTCTCCGTCTGTTTGGCCACCATCCTCGGCCCATGAAGAAACCGAAGGCAATGAACAGACAAAAACACCAACGAAGACAATAAGACATGTTAATTGATGTAGCATAGTTCGTGTTACCTAAAGACCATAGAAAAGTGCCAAAAAACTAGTCCGGATTATACAAATAATCCATAATTTTTCCATAGGAAATAAATAATACGGGTGCAACACCTCTAGCCATCTACACTTATTGTTGACACAACGGAAGATGTGGACTACAATTATAAATTCCTTAAAGAAAAAACCTTGGGGCCTTTGCGAAAGTCACTCCAATACCATGTGTCATTCTGAGCGAAGCGAAGTCACGCCAGAATGGGCGTCGTGCCGGAGGCAGATCCGCCTCTGGCGGAGATTCACCTAGGCGAAAATACAGGTTTTGTAGCGTCTGGTCTCCGTACCAGACGTCTTTTTCACGTCCGATGCGGAGATCGGACGCTACATTCTTCGGTCATTTCATTCCCTCAGAATGACAACTGTGTAGGGTTTCAAAAGGCAGTACATAGTATGAAACCAACCTATTATCCATCTTACGAAAGGTTTAAAGAGTTGGCAGGAAAGGGCAACGTGGTGCCCGTCTATCGTCAACTTTTAGCGGATACGCTTACCCCCGTATCGGCCTTCCAGAAGATTTCTACGGCCGGGCACGCCTTTCTCCTCGAGAGCGCCGCAGGGGGCGAGAAGATGGCCAGATATTCCTTCCTTGGGGCAGGGCCCTTTATGGAGCTCAGCTGCCGTGGCTACCAGATGGAGATAACCAGAGATACAGGAAAGGAACGTTTCGAGACGCATGACCCCATTGGTGCCCTGAAGAACGAGATAGAAAAGTTCTCGCCTGTGGCCGTTGACGGACTCCCATATTTCTCCGGAGGGGCAGTGGGCTACTTCAGTTATGATACAGTACGTTACATAGAGGAACTGCCTCAAAGTACCGTGAACGACCTCAAATTGCCCGACATATTGTTCATGTTCTTCGATTCTGTAGTAGTGTTCGACCACCAAGATAAAATAATAAAGGTGATAGCCAACGCCTTTCTGGATGGAACTGACCCTGAGAGTGCGTACAAGAAGGCCACTCGCAGGATAGATACCCACGTGGATATGTTGTGCACATCAGTCAACTCCGTTAGCGAGGATATTATTACAGACGGACAGATTAAGAGAAAATTTTCATCCAACTTTAACAAGGAGGATTTTCTCGGTGCAGTAGACAGGTGTAAGGAATACATCAGGGCGGGTGACGTGCTTCAGGTAGTAATGTCTCAGAGGTTGGGGCTTAAGACAAAGGCGAATCCCCTGGACATATACCGTGCCTTAAGGGTAATTAACCCATCCCCATATATGTTCTACCTTGACCTGGGTGCGATAAAGCTTATAGGCTCCTCTCCAGAGGTGATGGTAAAGGTGGATAGGGATAAGGTCATCGTAAGGCCGATAGCGGGAACAAGGAGGAGGGGATACTCGGAGGAGGAAGACAAGCGATTGGAAAGGGAGTTGACAAATGACCCCAAGGAGCTGGCGGAGCACATAATGCTTGTAGACCTGGGGAGGAATGACGTGGGAAGGGTTGCCGAGTATGGAAGCGTTCATTTAGAGGACAGGATGGTAATTGAGCGATACTCCCACGTCATGCACATCACCTCCTCGGTTACCGGACGGTTGAGAAGGGATAGAAACGCCTTTGATACCTTGAAGGCCTGCCTGCCAGCAGGTACCCTTTCAGGTGCGCCAAAGATAAGGGCAATGGAGATAATCGAGGAGCTTGAACCCACCAGGCGGGGCCCATATGGTGGGGCTGTAGGCTGTATAGACTTCTCCAGCAACATGGACACCTGTATAACCATCCGCACCATTTTGCTAAAGGACGACACTGCCTACATCCAGGCCGGTGCCGGGATTGTGGCGGATTCTATTCCAGAGAGAGAATACAAAGAGACACTCAACAAGGCAAAGGGCCTCATACAAGCAATTGAGACAGCAGAGAGGATGCAGTCTCCCGGATAGTTTCCACACGTTCCATTAAACAATTCGTCCAATCACCTCCGATATCTGATAGAGGGTATCGCAGGGCTTCAGCCCTGCGAGGGACAAATAAGCATATCACTCCAGGAAATAGAATTTGTAGCGGCAGAGTTTACTCTGCATGATGTCGAGCAAGCATGTAGGGTGCGTCTCGACGCACCCCACACCCATCCACCACACCCCCAACTTTAACAGATGAATTAATTGCTTTTGACTTGGAAAATTCTTCGTGATAACATCAGGCCCAATGAGCAAGATATCGGACAGAATTGATGGACTTCGGAATAGCCTGCGGCACGCATTCGCTATAGACCACCAGGGAGAAGGTGCTAGAAGGGAACTAACAGAGGACGAGCGCGCTCTCATCAGAAAGCTGGCAAATGCCATAGCACGCAGGAAGATGTGCGTCCCCGCAGCCCTTTTCCTGGAATCCTTCCAGCCGCTTAATTATATTGGGAGCCAGGCTATGTTCTTTCTCCGTCCCTTTATGACCTTTATTTTTTCAGCGGCAGAGTACGATAAGATAGCCCACATCCTGGAGAGACGTTCAAGCATCGAGATTCTGATACAGGAAATAAGAAAGGCCGAAGAGGGGACGTATGGTCAAACCTAATGAACAACCCTCAAATTTACCGCATAAACCACCCCTGAAAACGCCTAATGAACTTAACGTAATCCTGGCCACAGATTGTGGCAGTACCACTACCAAAGCCATCCTGATTGAAAAAAAGGGCAGCGAATACCGCCAGACCTATCGCGGTGAGGCCCCCACCACAGTGGAGGCACCATTTGAAGATGTAACCAGGGGGGTACTCAATTCCATAACGGAGCTGGAAGAACTCTCCGGCAGAAAAATTCTTGAGGGAGAGAAGATTTTGGTACCAGCGAGGGGAAACGAGGGGGTTGACATTTATGTCTCTACCAGCAGCGCGGGTGGTGGGCTGCAAATGATGGTAGCCGGGGCGGTTAAGACCATGAGCGCCCAGAGCGCCCAAAGGGCGGCACTGGGTGCGGGCGCCATCGTTACAGATGTTATAGCATCCAATGACAAGAGAATGCCTCACGAGAGGATCGAGCTCATACGCCTGATTCGGCCAGATATGATACTCCTATCAGGCGGTACAGATGGCGGCACGGTCACCCATGTGGTAGAATTGGCCGAATACATTGCAGCCGCCAACCCCAGGGCAAGACTGGGCACTACATTCAAGCTACCCGTGGTCTATGCCGGTAATAAGAACGCTAGAGAAAAGGTGCGCGAGGCATTAGAGGAAAAGACCAGTTTACATATTACCGAAAACATCCGCCCCACCCTGGATATGGAAAACCTGATACCGGCGCGACAGGCCATACAAGAGCTCTTCCTCGAACACGTGATGGCCCATGCCCCCGGCTACAAGAGACTGATGACGTGGACATCTGCCCCGATAATGCCCACCCCTGGCGCAGTCGGTGCCATAATTAATGATGCCGCCAAGAGGAATAATATCAATGTGGTTGGTGTCGATATTGGTGGGGCAACCACAGACGTCTTCTCCGTCTTTGACGATAACTTCACCCGCACCGTGAGTGCAAACCTGGGACTAAGCTACAGTGTGTCCAATGTGCTGGCCGAGGCGGGGGTGGAAAATATAATGAAATGGATCCCCTTCAGTATAGACGAGTCTGACCTCCGCAACAGGATTAAAAATAAGATGATACGTCCCACTACAATACCTCAGCTACTGGAAGAGCTGAAGATAGAGCAGGCCATCGCCAGAGAGGCATTGAGGCTTGCATTCGAGCAGCACAAGTCCCTGGCAACGCGATTAAAAGGGGTTCAGAAGGCCAGGGACATATCTCAGGCATTTCGTGAGGAAGAGGAAGGGACACTGATTGATATGCTAAAGCTAGACCTCCTTATAGGCAGCGGCGGCGTGCTGTCGCATGCCCCAAGGCGCTCACAGGCCATGATGATGCTTATAGACGCCTTCGAGCCCCAGGGCATTACACGTATCGCCGTTGACAGCATATTTATGATGCCCCACCTCGGTGTACTCTCCACCGTCCATCCAGAGGCCGCCCAAGAGGTCTTTGAGAAGGACTGCTTGGTGCATCTGGGTACATGCGTGTCCGTTATCAATACAGGGAGGGTGGGCGAGAAGTGTCTAAAGATAAAGATTACAATGCTCGACGGGAAGGTAATAGAGGATGCCCTCACCTTCGGAGAGATAAAGCTGTATCCACTATCTGCCGACGAGGAGGTCGACATAGAGGTTAATCCCACAAGGCATTTCAATCTGGGCAGGGGGATGGGTTCGGCGGTCAAGGAGAAAGTCCGCGGAGGTGTCGTTGGCCTTGTAATTGATGCAAGAGGCAGGCCCCTCAGTATACCTGCCGCTAAGGACAAAAGGATGCGTCAGCTCATCGGTTGGGCCGAGGCCCTAGATGCGTACCCTGCCTGATATATTCTGGGGAAAAATCCCTTATGGCTCACGCATATACCCCTGGACTAAGGGTTGCTGAAAGGATAACGGTACGGAAGAACCGTGTCTTGCCCCTGCCGGGTAAGACCCTTGTCAAGGTAGGAGACAAGGTTGAGGCAGAGACCGTTGTGGCCAGAACAGAGATGCCAGGCAAGGTTTTTTCAGTCAATGTGGCTGGTCGTCTCAGCATACCTCCCGGCGACGTGGTTAAATACATGCTCAAGAAGGAGGGAGACGCAGTCGAGAAGGAAGAGATAATAGCAGAATCAAAATCATTTATATCGTGGCTTAAGGCGACCTGTTTTTCCCCAATAAAGGGCACTATAGAAAGCATATCCGGCATCACCGGTCAGGTTCTACTGAGAGAGCCCCCTCAACCCCTGGAGGTACGGGCCTATATTGACGGTAAGGTGGTGGATGTGGTGGAAGGTGAGGAGGTAGTGGTTGAAAGCATTGCCACCTTTATTCAGGGTATTTTTGGCATCGGTGGCGAGACAATGGGCCCTCTGGAGATGGTTGTAAAGTCTGCGGATGAAATCTTAACCCCAAACAGTCTCAAAGAGGACCACAGGGGCAGAATCCTGGTTGGCGGCTCGCTGGTGCGGAGGGACGCATTGGAGAGGGCAGTAAAGGTTGGCGTTAAGGGCATCGTAGTAGGGGGCATATTCGACGAAGACCTGAAGGAACTCCTGGGGTACGACCTGGGGGTGGCAATTACCGGGTCTGAGAATATAGGCCTGACACTTGTGGTTACGGAGGGTTTTTCAAGGATAAACATGGCCCAGAAGACGTTTGAGATCCTCAAGAACAATGCCGGTGCCAAGGCCTCCATCAATGGCGCCACTCAGATACGCGCCGGTGTCTTAAGGCCGGAGATAATAATCCCACTAGGCGGCGAGGCAGGGGAAGAGGGTATCTCCGAACCTGAGGAGGCAGAGGTGGAAGGGGGCATGAAGGTCGGTAATATGGTGCGGATAATAAGAGAACCTTATTTTGGAAAGATAGGAAAGGTGGAGGGTCTACCGGTCCAACCACAGGCGATAGAGACAGAGACCAAGGTCAGGGTGGTCGAGATAAGATTCCCCGACGATTCAACCGTTGTCATACCAAGGGCGAACGTGGAAGTGATTAAACTCTAAGTATCTTTTCGACACTGGTTCGTAATGAGACTATTAACTCTCTTTTTACTGTGCACATTCTTAATGGTAGTTTCCTCTGGCACGAGTGCCAGCTCGCAGGGCCTCGATACAGAAACAGAATTGACGGAGTTGATACTGCCCAAAGGGCTGAGGGCCTTTGACATCCCCTACGATGCTGGTCGGAACATTGGTCTTAGCTGGAAGGTGTCGCCAAGTGATTCACCCAATGTAGATTACGTGGTTTACATCTCCATGTCAAAGGACGGCCCCTGGCAAGAGGCCATTAGGGTCATGTCAACAACCAGCTATCAGAGCGATGTCCCTGAGTTCTTTGGTCTCCGTAAAAAGCATAGAAATTTTCACTTCGTTAAGATTGAGCCAGGTAGGATTCTGCCCGAGGCCAAGAAAGAAGAGAATAAGAAGGCACCTTACTATTTCAAGCTGGCCATGGCTAGAGGAGAGGCTGTTGTAGAGCTTGACGAGGTGGTCTCCGCACAGGCTAAAGGTAACTGGTTTGACCTCTCAAAACTCAACAATCTCATTATCATGGTGGTCTTTTCAGCATTGGTACTCTTCTTTATAGCCCATGCCAGGCGGCATCCTGGGATGTTTCTCAGGAAGATAAGCGGGCTTGATGCAGTGGATGAGGCACTGGGAAGGGCCACGGAGATGGGCAGGCCCGTGCTCTTCGTCCACGGCCTGACGCCAATAAGCAGCATATCCACCTTGGCTGCCATAAACATACTGAGCAGGATTACCACCAGGGTTGCAGAATACGACACAGTGCTCAAGGTGGTTAACAACGACCCTATCGTCCTCACCGTCAGCCAGGAGGTGGTAAAGGAGTCATATCTGGAGGCGGGGAGGCCCGATGCCTATAATCAGGACAATGTAGTTATGGTGGCCTCGGAACAGTTCCCCTATGTGGTCGCAGTCAGCGGTATAATGACCAGAGAGAGAACGGCCGCTAACTTTTTCATCGGATTTTTCTATGCCGAGTCTCTCCTACTGGCCGAGACTGGTGCTGCCACAGGGGCCATCCAGATAGCTGCAACAGATTCCTATACCCAACTACCGTTTTTTATAACCACCTGCGACTATACCCTGATGGGTGAGGAACTCTATGCTGCAAGTGCATACCTGTCAAGGGAGCCCATGCTCCTAGGAAGCCTCCGTGCCCAGGATATTGGTAAGGCCGTTGTCATAGCAGCATTATTCTTTGGCACTATACTGTCAAGCTTTGGCATAAATTTTGTCACGAATCTCTTCACTGGCTTTTGATTCCCCGTGGATGCTGCAGTAACAGGGGCATCCGCCTGAGGCGGACAACGTGTCCCTACGATCCCTAATGCGGGCATAGGAGAGGAGATAAAACGTGCCCTTCCTGAAAAGAACCATACCGCTGGTCATATGTTTTGTAATAGGTATCATGATGGCCTTTCGGTACTTCGTGCCCCACCAGCTCTCCCGCGATTTTCTTGAGCTGATGACTCGATGGGACAAGATAATAGCGGGATTTGCTGTATTTATTGGTGCATACAGCCTTTTTCATCTCCACTACAGTAGGATTAAGTACAAGGTTGCCGGATGGGGCTACAGCATCTTTGTCTTTGTGGGTGCCTTTATAATGTTGGCCTTCGGGCTCTATAACGGCGGCGATGGATTCTGGATAGACAAAAACGAGGGCATCATGTTTGACTGGTTATACATATACGTCCAGGTCCCTGCCGGTGCCACCATATTCTCCATCCTTGCCTTCTTTATGGCCTCTGCCGCCTACAGGACCTTCAGGGCCAGGACGATTGAGTCCGCCCTGCTGCTGCTGGCGGCAATTATAGTCATGCTGGGCAGGGTACCTATCGGGGCACTCATATCCGAACACCTCCCGGTAGCTGCCGACTGGATAATGGGTGTGCCCAACCTGGCCGCAAAGAGGGGGATACTCATCGGGGTAAGCCTAGGTGCAATCGCCACCTCCGTAAAGATAATCTTCGGTATAGAGAGGCAATACCTTGGGGGGGGAGGAGACTGAATTGCTGCAGAAGTTTTTGAACATGGATAGACGCATAATATTCGCCCTTGTGGCGGCAGCGGTCATCATCTCATTGCTCCTGAGTTTTCGTCTGCCTATACCCGCCACCCCTCCGGTAAAGAGTATCTATGACAAGATTGAGTCCATGCCATCGGGCTCACACGTCCTAATTGCTTTTGACTACGATCCGGCGGCCAAGGAAGAGCTCCAGCCTATGGCCGTGGCCCTCTTACATCATTGCTTCCGTAAGCAGCACAAGGTAATTGGCCTGACGCTGTGGCCGGGGGGAACGGGGCTGGCGGAGCAGGCCTTGACGTCTCTGGCCCTTGAGTATGACAGGAAGTCTGGAGAAGATTACGTCTTTCTTGGCTACAAGCCAGGAGTAGCCTCGTTAATCATAAACATGGGCGAAAATCTCTATACCGCATTTCCCAAGGATTTCTATGGAAACGATACCAGAACCCTTTCAGCCCTCCAGGGCGTGGAGTCGCTGAAGGACATAGACTACGTCATTGACCTTGCTGCGGGTGCAAGTGTCGAGATATGGATAGCATTCGGAAAGGAGAAGTATAAGTTTGAGATGGGTACAGGTTGTACGGCCGTCATAGGTCCTGACCTCTACCCTTTCCTGGATTCACGTCAGATAAACGGACTGATGGCGGGTCTAAAGGGTGCTGCCGAGTATGAGGCACTGGTAAAGCAGCAGGCGCAGGCAGTTGAAGGCATGCGGCCGCAGAGCGTGACACACGCACTGATTGTACTGTTTGTCATCTTTAGTAATGTGGTGTTCTTTGCAAGCGGTGGATTAAGCACCATGCGTAGGGGATTGAGGAGATGAATAGAGGCATAGACTTCTGGATACTTGTGGGAACGCTAGTGGCCTTTACGGCAGTGAACACCTCCTTTTTCCTCATAGGCAGCTTCAGGATAAACTGGGACCATTTCGGCATCATCATAGCTGCAGGGCTGACCCTGACCATGTACAGTTTTTTATATAAGGACAACCCTGCTTTCAAGATAGGGGAGAACCTATACGTAGGTGTGGCACTAGGCTACACCGTAATAATAACCTGGTACAATGCCCTCAAGCCCGACATCTACGACCCGTTGTTAGTGCCTACATTTACAGGAGTTAAGACACCGGAGTATCTTGTAATCGTGCCCATGATTCTGGGCATATTTATGGTGATGAGAATCTCGGCGAGATTGTCCTGGCTAAGCCGATGGTCGTTTGCATTTGTGGTGGGCCTCGGGGCGGGGCTTACCATCCCCAACTATATACATACGTTTATACTGAAACAGCTTGAGCCGTCCATGCGGCCCATATTTTCCCCTGGCGAGCCGATACTTGAGACCATAAACAGCATACTCGTCCTCATAGGGGTTATCACGGTCCTTTTATATTTCTTCTTTTCCATTGAGCATAAGGGCCCGGTGGGTGTTGCCTCTAGGATAGGCATCTACTTCCTCATGGTAAGCTTCGGTGCGTCCTTCGGCTACACGGTCATGGGCCGTATGAGTTTATTGATAGGGCGCATGATATTCCTACTCAAGGATTGGCTAGGAGTACTCCACTGACGATTGCTGTATTGGGTAGCGCAGTTGTAGGGTGCGTCTCGACGCACCGTCTCTAGAAACCGGGTAGCGTCGGAGCTTGCTCCGACGTTTGAACGTGGCAGCTTACTGCCACGCTACATAAAACGCATAGTGGTAGACAACGACCTTTATGGCGTTGATTTAACCTAATCTTCAGCTATATAGCCAGCAGGCGACCTTATGTCCACCGTTTATGTCCTTCAACTCAGGCTCCACCTCCCGGCAGCGGTCCCGGACCTCAGGGCACCTGGGCCAGAACCTGCAGCCTCTCGGGAGCATAGCCATATCGGGCACGTAGCCCTTTATGCTGTAGAGCTTATTGCCCCTGGAAGACAGCTGCGGCAACGATTTGAACAGTCCCTGCGTATACGGATGAAATTTCTCACCAAAAAGTCTACGGACGTCTGCATATTCTAAAATCCTCCCGGCATACATGACCGCCACATAATCCGCCACCTCCGCCACGATGCCCAGGTCGTGCGTAATAAGCAAAACGGCCATACCCGTCTCCTGCTGCAGTTTCTTGAGTAGCGCAAGTATCTGGGCCTGGATGGTGACGTCAAGTGCCGTGGTAGGCTCATCTGCTATTAGTAGAGATGGACTGCAGGCAAGCGCCATGGCAATCATCACCCTCTGCCTCATCCCGCCCGATAGCTCATGGGGGAAGCTCGAGAATTTTTGCACCGGGTCGGGCATGCCCACCCTGGCAAACATCTCAATAACCTTCTCCCTTGCCTCCCTCTTGCGTATGAGGGAGTGCAGAAGGATGGTCTCCATGACCTGTAAGCCAACGGTCATGAGCGGGTTCAGCGAGCTCATAGGCTCCTGGAATATCATTGACACATCGCCACCCCGTATGCGGCGCATCTCCTTTTCTGGCAGCGCAAGTAGATTTTTTCTGCCTTTAAAGCGAATCTCCCCACTGACTATTCGTCCTGGCGGTCTTGGGATGAGACGAAGTATGGAGAGACCCGTGGCGCTCTTGCCGCACCCGCTCTCACCAACGAGCGCAAGCGTGCCGCCGCTGTGGATATCAAAGCTAACACCATCCACAGCCCTTACAATCTCAGGGTGGATGATGAAGTAGGTCTTCAGGTCTCTAACCTTTAGGAGATTTTTTCTTGTCATACAGCGCCTTTTATGCCCTCCAATGTATGTGTCATCCTGAGCGAAGCGAAGAATCCTGTATTTCTAGTTTGTAGCGTGGCAGCTTGCTGCCACGATTACGTGCGAGCAAGTCATGCCGAAGGCAGACCTGCCCCTGGTACGGCCCGCACGTTTGATTGACACGTCGGAGCAAGCTCCGACGCTACACCCGCCAAACCATATAAAGCAACGTGCCTCTACACCTTACCTCTTATAATTCCACTCCCTTCGTGTGTACTTGTCCTCCCTCAGCTTGGTCGCCAGGGCGCTTTCTTCCTCGGTAAGCGTCCCGTCCAGGAGCTTCACACCTGCTACGCCCTCCACCGCACCTATAATGGTCTCTCTTAATTTCTGTGCCTCCAAACCGTCTGTCAGGACAACATACCCCTGAAGTAGCGTAACACCCCGAAAACGCCTGGCTGCATAACCCGCCACCTTCCTCCCCTGGGATACCACATCATAAGAGCAGAGATTTGAGGCACAGAGGTTGGAATGCCTCTGCAAAAATCTATGGCGCCCTTTGATTTCCCCCTCCCTCGATGGGAGGGGGGTAGGGGGAGGGTGACTGCCTAATCTACCTAAGTCTCCCTGGTGCATGTGAATATGTGACTGGTTGATAATCACCCCCTCCCTACTCGTGCCATAGGCAGACCCGCCGTTATTTGGGCGGGCCTCCCCCATCAAGGGGGAGGGAGAACCGAGCCGAACTCCATAGAATGGCAGTTTCGCAGATGTATCATAAGAATCATTAGAAGAAGTCCTCTTGGGACCATCCCAGAGCTCGGCTGAGACGCCCAGGTGGCGCAGGGCCTCCACCACACAACGTCCCAGCAGGGAGTAGAGGTCGGCAATCTTCACCTTTGTATTCGTACTCTTATTCATAGACGGCGTGCGCAGCCCGTCTTTCAGTATGAGCGAGAAGCTGGGGCCACCATCGTGAATGACGGCCGTGCCGCCCGTGGGCCTGCGGACTATATCAAAATTTTTATCTAACCTCTTTAGCCCAATACCATTTGCCGAGACATCCGAAAAAGTATCGCCACACCACGCTGTCATTCTGAGTCCGCCTCTGGCGGATGAAGAATGACATCCAGGGTTTTTGCAGAGACCTCTTACCACATCAGAAATCTTTTGGAAATAGCCTATGGAGACAGAGTTAGGCTTCCAGGTATAGATGCGCAGGGTCGGCACAACATCATATTTTGTAGGGACAGGGCTTGCCCCTGTCCGTTTAGCAGAGCCCATAGCCCTTGCAATCGCCTCATCTACGGCCATATTAGTAAACGCATCCTGTCCGCCCGAGGCGGATATAAGCCGCCAGTTTTTGCCGTGGTTCATGTCACGAAATTTCTACCGAGCTACGGAGTGAATTTGTCATTACATACATAGCATATTTCACCACAAACCTTTACGTAACACCCCACCTCAGGTCGGGCTTTCGGGCGGCCTTGACCTCGTCCAGCCTGCCTACCGGGGTATTGCGTGGTGCGCCCTTTACCAGCTCCGGGTTATTTTCGGCCTCTTCGGCAATCTTTATCAGGGCGTCTGCAAAGGCGTCAAGGGTCTCTCTGCTCTCTGTCTCGGTAGGCTCTATCATCAGGGCCTCCTCCACTATCAGGGGGAAATATATGGTGGGGGCGTAGAAGCCGTAGTCAAGGAGCCTCTTTGCAATGTCCAGCGTCGTAACGCCCAACTCCTTCTGCCTCCTCCCGGATAGGACAAACTCGTGCATACAGCCCTCCGGGTAAGGGATGTCGTAATGCTTCGCTAATTTTTTCTTCAGATAATTGGCGTTTATGACCGCCGCCTCACTAACCCTCAAAAGCCCCTCTTTTCCTATGGCAAGGATATAGGAATAGGTCTTGATTATTACGCCTATGTTGCCGTAGTAGGGCTTGAGCCTGCCAACGGAGTCGGGGAGGTTGTAATTGAGCACATACGTCCCCTGCTTCATCTCTATGCGTGGCACAGGCAGGAACGGCCGCAAGACCTCCGTAACCCCAAGCGGCCCTGAGCCGGGTCCGCCACCGCCGTGGGGTCCGGTGAACGTCTTGTGGAGATTAAGGTGGAGCAGGTCTATACCCATATCGCCGGGCCTCATCCTGCCCAACATGGCGTTCATGTTGGCACCATCGCAGTATACCAGGCCCCCCGCCTCATGGAGGATTTGGCAGATCTCTTTTATCTCTCTCTCGAATATCCCCAGGGTATTCGGATTTGTAATCATAAGGGCGGCCACATCAGGCGACATGGCCTCCTTAAGGGCGTCTATATCCACTAAACCCCGCCGGTTAGACCTCACCTCAACCACGTCAAAGCCGCAGAGCGCCGCAGACGCAGGGTTGGTGCCGTGGGCGGAGTCCGGGATTATGATTTTCTTCCTGGGTTCACCCATCTTCTCGTAGTAGGCCTTGACCATCATCATCCCCAGTAGCTCAGCATGTGCCCCTGCTGAGGGCTGGAGGGTAAAATCGGCCATGCCGCAAATCTCCCTTAACATCCCAATAAACTCATAAAGTAGCTGCAAGATGCCCTGCACCTGCCCGTGGGGCTGATACGGATGGAGTTTTTTGAAACCATCAAGGCCAGCAATATCCTCGTGTATCCTGGGGTTATACTTCATAGTGCAGGAGCCGAGGGGATAGAAGTTGGTGTCAACACAATAATTGAGCTGTGAGAGCCTGGTGAAATGCCTGACTACGTCTAGCTCTGAGACCTCTGGTAACCTGGGCGGATTTGCCCTCTGGAGCCCCTCTGGGACCATATCGTCCACAGATTTTCTCGGCACATCCACCACCGGGAGGCGTACACACCTGCGGCCAGGGGATGATATCTCAAAAATCAGCTTCTCAGTCACGATTTTCTCCCATGAACTATCTTACTGCCTACTTTTGTACTAGCTATGGATATAGGTAACATTACAGTGGGTGAGATTTGTTTTTCCCTCCCCCTTTACGGGGGAGGGTTGGGGCGGGGGTAGGTAGATGGATAATGTTTATTCTCACCCTACCCTAACCCCTCCCATCGAGGGAGGGGAAAGAGATATAGCCACCGAAGTTGTAGGGGCGAGGTGACCTCGCCCCTACGTGAATCTTTTCACCCCGTTTAACCTCCCGATGCCTCTCTAAGGGCTTTCACCAGCTTATCTATATCGGCCTTTGTCTTCTCTTCAGTCACACAGAATAACATAGCACCCTCCAGTTCACGATAAAACCTGCCCAGCGGCAGCCCGCCTATAATGCCTCCCCTGAAGAGCATACTGCTTATGCGAGATTCAAGTCCCTTGGGCAATTTTACGGCAAACTCGTTAAAGAACGGTCTGTCAAAGAGTGGCTCGAAGCCATTCAGGTTGCAAATTTGGTCCATAGCATAGTGGCTCTTTTGCAGATTCAGTTCCGCGAGCTCTCTGAGGCCCTCCTTGCCGAGTGCCGATAGATATATACAGGCCCTTAGTGCCAGGAGGTTCTGGTTGGTGCATATATTGGACGTGGCCCTCTGGCGCCTGATGTGCTGCTCCCGGGCCTGGAGTGTCAGCACAAAACCCCTGCGACCCTCCACATCATTGGTAAGACCCACCAACCTCCCCGGCATCTTTCTCATGAATTTCTTGTTGACCGCAAAGAAGCCCACATGGGGGCCTCCATAAAACGGTTGGTTACCAAGCGGTTGTGCATCTCCAACCGCTATATCCGCATCGTATTCACCCGGGGGCCTTATGATACCCAGTGATATAGGGTTTACACAGCTTACCAATAATGCGCCCTTCTCATGGGCAGCCGCCGATAATTCACCCAAATCTTCTTCCAGGCAGCCAAAGAAGTTTGGGTTCTGCACCAGAACAGCCGCCGTTTCTGTGTCCACCACGGCCCGAAGGGCCTTGGCGTCTGTAATGCCACCCGACACTTCCACCTCGGTGATGCTCACATCGAGGGGTCTTAAATACGTGCGCAAGACCTCTCTATACTCCGGGTGGACGGCCTTTGACACAACTACCTTTCCACCCGAGACGGACCCTTTATATCTAAACGCCAGGAGTGCAGCCTCTGCCAGGGCAGAGGCACCGTCATAGAGGGAGGCGTTTGCCACGTCCATGGCCGTAAGCTCAGCCACCAGCGTCTGGAACTCGTATATTGCCTGGAGTGTGCCCTGACTGGCCTCTGCTTGATATGGTGTGTAACAGGTCAGAAACTCACCCCTGGACGACAGGTGGTCCACTATACTTGGGCAGAAATGCTCATACGTGCCTGCACCAAGAAATGCAATATACTCGTCCAGATTACAATTCTTCCTACTCTGTGCCTTAAGATGGGCGAGAAGCTCTTGCTCAGATAAGGCCCCAGTTATGTCAAGCGAGACCTTTCTCAGCTCCTCCGGGACTATCCGAAAGAGGCCATCGGTAGAGTCCACACCTATTTCCTTAAGCATCTCTTTCTTGTCCTTATCTGTATGCGGCACGTAGTCCATTCTAGCGCCTTTCCTTACAAAGAACAGTTTCACTTCATTGAAGGAAACATCAACAACCATAAAGGTAGTTGTCTACCAGTCTTTCCCCATTCTTCGATGGGCCTGCTTCCTTTTTCCCCCTCCCTTGACGGGAGGGGGTCAGGGGGAGGGTGATGTTCACCCCCACCCTTGCCCTCCCCCATCAAGGGGGAGGGGATAGCAAGCATGGTGCGTCTGAAATGTGATCTTTATGGACATGCGCCCTCTAATGTTCCCAGCCTGCAATACACTCCTCTTTCATAATAGGCTATCCCAAGTAGCTCAAAAATGCCCCCAATTGTTGTAAAATTGCACCCGCCTTCTTCTGCACAGGGCTGCAAGTTTTGATCGAACCATTCACGAGTAAAATTTCCATTATTAATTATCTGCCGGTGAGCTTGTCTAAATTCGGATTCGGTGATACCCTTTTGATAGGGCCTGTTAGGGTTTTTATGATTCGGAATTTTGTATATCAATGCATTCTCCCCTCTTCTTTTGCCCCAGCCTTTAACCACAAAATTTGCTTTAGCTTCTGGTTTTGGAATAACCGTTCCTGGATACACTTGGTTCTTTATTTGTTCAACAATCATGCTCAACCCCCCTCTAAATCCAATTTGGTTGAGATAAATTTTTCACTTTTAACCTCTCCTTTTTGGGTACTCCATTCTAGTCTTCTTCCTTTTCGCACAGTGCCTTATATTCCTTAGCAGATAGCAGGGCCTTGAGCTCATTGGGGTTGCTCATCTTGATGGTAAACACCCACCCCCTTCCATAGGGGTCCTCATTCACAAGTTGTGGGCTGTCTTCCAGTTCGGTATTGACACTGGTAACTTCTCCGGACACTGGGGCATAGATATCAAAGGCGGCCTTTACAGACTCCACCACGGCGCACGGGTCTTTGGCCCTAAACTTCCTACCCACTTTCGGTAACTCTATAAAGACAACATCCTTTAACTGTTCCTGGGCATAGGCCGTAAGGCCCACCACTACCTGCCCGGAATTTTTAGTAGTTGCCCTCACCCATTCATGGGACTCTGTGTACGATACATCGGTTGGAAAATCCATTTGGCCTCCTAAGTGTAGCGTAGCAGTCACTCCGCCTAAGGCGGATGCAGGGGTCTCAAATAGAGGGTTCTCTATCTACTACCCCGGCACGATAAAAGGGTAACCTCACAACCCTTGCACCCAGCTTCCTCCCCCTTATGTCCACATGGAGGAGGTTGCCCACCTTAGAGTATTTTTCCTCTTCTACATAACCCATGGCAATGCCCTTGTTGAAGAACGGGCTATGGGTACCACTTGTGACTATGCCAACTGTACTGGAATCCGCAAAAATCTGGTGTCCCTCCCTGGGAATCCCTCTTTCTACAAGTTCAAGACCCACTAATTTTCTCTGGATGTCCGATGCCTTTTGGGCCAGCAGGGCTGCCTTACCTATAAAATCTTCCTTATGGAATTTTACCGTCCAGCCGATGCCGGCTTCAAGCGGCGTGGTGTCATCATCTATATCGTTCCCGTAGAGGAGCAACCCCGCCTCCAGTCTAAGTGTGTCTCTGGCCCCTAGACCCACTGGTAGGAGTCCTGCCCGCCTTCCCGCATTCATAAGCCTATGCCACATGGCCTTACATTGCGCTGCGGTTGTATATATCTCGAAACCGTCCTCCCCTGTGTATCCAGTCCTGGAGATGATGATATTCGCCTCCTCCTCCTTCCTCACAACAAAATGGAAGTGTTTGAGCTTGGCCTCCTCCTTCCCCAAGGCGTTTTCTACTACAGCGGCGGACAATGGGCCCTGCACAGCAATCATCCCAAACTCATCACTAAGGTCATTCACCACTACATCATCTTGTGTCTGATGCCCTATTAGCCACTCAAACACCTTCTGTATATTGGCCAAATTTACTACAAGCATTAGTCTTTCTGCACTAAAGCGATACAGAATCATGTCGTCCACTATACCACCGCGCTCATTGCAGATCGGTGTATAAAGCACCTTACCGTCCGGGAGTCTTTCCACATCATTGGTAACGATTTTTTGAATAAAGCTAAGCGCCCCCCTACCCAATACCTCAATCTCCCCCATGTGCGATAGGTCAAAGATACCGGCCTTATTCCTGACCGCCAGATGTTCTTCTGTTATAGTGGTATATTCAAGGGGGAGCAGGAAGCCGTGGAAATCCGTAAGGTTGGCACCAAGCGCCTCATGCACGGAGTAAAGGGGCGTTTGCTTTGGCATGTTAAAGCGCCTCTACACTTAGGTCAAAGGAAAATGCACCTCAGGGTGTGTCCTATTTCTTTGCGGATTTTTTGCCCAGGGCCTTAGACTTAAGGGTGGCGGCCTCTACTGCCTCTATTATGCAGGCCCTCAGCCCACCCTTTTCCAGGGCAGTTAGTCCCTCTATAGTGGTCCCGCCGGGAGAGGTTACTATTTCTTTTATCTGGACCGTGTTATAGCCGCCATCATCACCAAGGACCATTTTGGCAGTACCTAGTAGGGTCTGTGCAGCGAGTTTTATGGCAATATCCCTGGGAAGCCCCATCTTTACCCCACCGTCCGCCAGTGCCTCTATAATCATGGCTGCGTATGCCGGGCCGCTACCGCTAAGGCCGGTTACGGCGTCCAGGTACTTCTCGTCCAACTGGAATGTCCTACCGGCTGAACCCAGTATCTCTCCCGCAATCTCCAGGTCTCGAGCCGTGGCGTTTTTGCCCGGGACATAGCAGGTGGCTGCCTCACCCACCAGGCAGGCTGCATTCGGCATCGCCCGCACCACTCTGGAACCCTCCTTGAGGCAGTCTTCAAGTATGGAGATAGTAACGCCCGCTGCTATTGAGATGACCAGGTGTTTATCGGGCTCAATATCGTCATGTATCTGTGCAAGTACACCGGGCACCTCAGGCGGCTTTACCGCCAGGATGACGAGCGATGCGTTTTGTGCGAGCTCTTTATTGTCCTTGGCTATCTCAACGCCCAGTTCCTTTCCTAAATCCGAGCACCGCTTTTTGTTGATGTCACAGATAAAGATATTTTTTGGCTTTGCGAGGTCTGCCTTGAGCATACCCCTGAGAAGTGCCTCACCCATCTTCCCCACACCTATTAGCCCGATACTCTTGTCAAGCATGCTGAACCTCACGAATTAATCTAAGGACTATTTTATATCCACCTTCAAGCCCTGGGCCATTTTGATTTCCCTTGCATAGTTCACCGTCCAGGCTGTACGGTGGGTAACCACGTCTATCAGTGTGCTTGCCGAGGGCAGCCCCGTGCCACTCTTCTTCACCCCGCCAAATGGCAGGTGAACCTCCGCTCCTATGGTGGGAAGATTCACGTACCCCAGCCCGTAATCACACCTTTCGCGAACCTCTCTGGCCTTTCTGAAATCCTCTGTGATGACTGAGCAGACAAGCCCATAGCCTGTGTCATTATGAACCTCTATTGCCTCGTCTAAATCCTTTACGGGTATGATAGCCACGTGTGGACCAAAGACTTCCTCCTTGAGCACCCTGCTCTTAGGATTGTGCGCCATCCTGTAGACGAAGGGTGAGAGGAAGCAGCCGTTATCGTACTCTGGCCCTGTCAGCCTACCCCCATCGAGCAACACATGTGCCCCCTCATCCTTGGCAAGCTGGTTGTAGTATAACACCCTGTTTAGTTGGGTCTCACTTATCACAGGTCCTGTAAACACGTTCGGGTCCAACGGGTTGCCGATGCGCACCCTTTTCGACAATTCAACGAACTTCTTCTCAAAGTCCTTTAGCAGCTTTTGGTGTACGATAAGGCGGCTTGCGGCTGTGCAGCGCTGGCCTGATGTCTTGTAGGCACTTATGATAGAGGCGTTTACAGCCAGGTCTGTATCGGCATCATCTAGGACGATGATGGCGTTCTTGCCACCCATTTCGCACGCACACATCTTATCCGGAAACTCGGCGCAGACCTTCCTTATCTGCTGACCGACTTCTGCAGAACCTGTAAAGAGAACAACAGCAATATCCGGATGACGTACCAGCGGCATACCGCACCTCTCGCCACTTCCGTAGATAATGTTTATCACGCCGGGTGGGAAACCTACCTCCTGGAAACACCCTGCCAGCTTTTGGGCGATGCAAGACGTCTCCTTTGACGGCTTGAACACCACCGCATTACCCTCTACCACTGAAGGTGCTATGAGCCAGAAGGGTATGGCAAAGGGGAAATTCCAGGGAGTAATTACGGCCATTACACCTTTGGGTTTCCGCCTCATGAAGGAGTCTTTTTCCGCTATCTCAGACGACACTACATCCCCAAACGGCATCCTCACAGTGCCGAATACGTACTGTATCATGTGGATGCCCTCGGTGACCTCTGCCCTGGCCTCATTTATGCTCTTTCCCACCTCCCTGGCAACCAGTTGGGACATGGATTCCCCTTCTCTCCTTAGAACTTGTACCAGATTGTCTAGATATTCACCCCTGCGTATCCGCGAAAGGGCCCTCCATGCAGGGAAGGCACTGCGGGCCGCACTAACGGCACTATTTATGTCATCTTCATCTGACTGTGGCAGGGACCCTACTACTTCTTCCAGATTAGCAGGGTTCCTCTTTTCCAGTGTCTCGCCCGAGGGCTCTATAAATTGCCCGTTTATGTAGTTGTTACACCGTATCATTAGTTGGGCTCCCTTAGTTCAATATACAAGCATTAAAATTGGTCTTGCCCGTAATGGGGCTATATCATATAAAAAGGGTAAAAAAATCACCAGGGAAAAGTTAACTTGTGCGGAGTCCTCAGTGTGACCTTGGTAGGTTATGTTGTGGCAAATGACGTAGTAATCTAGGAAATGCACGGCTCGCACGCTGCAGTTTTGGTAGGTAATGGTGTTGCAAAAGAAGGAGTTAATCT
>JBHIBD010000019.1:0-35417 GCA_046758865.1 Candidatus Brocadiales bacterium
AGCTGACGGCCCGCCCTTACCGTCCGCCGCTCCTCCTCTGTGATGACGATGGCGCTGCCCCTTATGGCAGTGACGATGAGGATGTCGTCAAGGACCTTTATATCCGTTTCTGTGCCTTTACCATTTACGCCCCCTTTTCTATCCCCTTCTATGGTTACTAGCCCGCTGGGGGTGTTTACGTCAAAGGTGTCGCCCTTGCCCTGTATGCTCACCAGTATTTCGCCGTTTTGGAGCTTTAGGGCCCTTTTACCCGTTACTGTCAGACTCGACTCCTGGTTTACGTAGATGTGTGCCCCGCCCGCAAGTGAGAGGGTGGCACGGGAGTCCCCACCCGTTCGCAGTTCAGTGCCCTTGTGGAGGCTGCGGAAGGATTCGTCTCTCGAGGTCGAGAGGGTTACAATACCATGCCTGGAATCAATCCTGCCCACCTCTGGCATGGTTAAGTATGCGTAGAGGCCAAATATGGCCAGGAGCACTGCCCCGGCGATTCCTGCAGCGTACATAATGGCCGTCTTTGATGGTCTCACCAGCAGGATTCCCAGCTCATACAGCCCCAGCATGGGTATCGCAGTGGACATCTGGCTAAAGGGGTCGGGTGGGGTAATGATGGCGGCCATGATGAAGACACCCAGCAGGATGTACGTGCGGTACGTGACGTAGTCCTCTGCACGGCAGACCCCCACCCTTGCAAGGAGCAGCATTACCAGCGGTATCTGAAAGACTACCCCCAGCGCAAGGGTGAGGAGGAAGACGAGGGTGATATACTGTGACATGGTGATGACAGGCTCTATCCCGGGCCCCAGTATATTTATCAGGAAGTACAGGCAGAGAGGGATGAGAAAGAAGTAGCCGAACAGTGCTCCCGCCACAAACGCCACGAAGGACATGGGGAGAAAAATCTTTACGTATCTGCGCTCGTGCGCATAGAGTCCTACCGCCACAAAGCTCCAGGCCTGATAAACAATGACTGGGTAGGCCAAGAATAGGGCGCCAATAAGGCAGAGTTTTATATAGGCAAAGAACCCTTCCTGATAGCTAAGGACCTTTAGGGTTATGGGAAGTCCCAGCTTTTCCATCGTGAGGCTGTGGGGCCTGCTGGCAATCCAGAGGATGTCGGCCTTGAATATCCAGCACACGATAAAGCAGGCAAGTATACACAAGATGCACAGGATGATACGCGCACGAAGTTCCTCGAGGTGCTCACCTATGGTAAACCGCCGTTCTACTGCTTCTGTTTCGACCCCTCTTGTGGGCATTTATATATCTCTTTTATATAAAAAGGGTTAGTTTTGTTATAATAATATAGTCAGGGATAAATTACAAGTACTTGAAATGCCTTGAAATAGTGGCCTTTTTGTGGTACTTTTAGTCAAGAATTTATCAAGAAATCCTTCCTCTGTTCCCCTAAGAATGTGAGATAGAAGGAGTAAGCCCATGGGCGAGACATATCAAGGTGACCTAACCGGCACTGGAAAGGTTTTCTGTCTGGTTGTGAGTCGGTTTAACGAATTTATTACCCGAAAACTCCTGGAGGGTGCACAGGACTGCCTTCTTAGGCACGGTGTAAAGGAGGATGACATAGACGTCTGCTGGGTCCCAGGCTCCTTTGAGATCCCATCGGCTGCCTTGTTGCTTGCCAGGACCAAGCGGTATAACGCCATTGTTTGTCTTGGCGCCGTACTTCGCGGCCAGACGCCACACTTTGAATATGTCGCCAGTGAGGCGTCAAAGGGTATAGCCCAGGTGGGGCTTGAGACAGGTGTTCCCACCCTCTTTGGTGTTATCACCGCAGAGACCCTGGAGCATGCCGTGGACCGTGCAGGCACCCGTAGCGGCAACCGCGGCGCAGAGGCCGCAAAGGACGCCATAGAGATGGCAAATCTATTTGAACGTCTGGGATCAATAAAAAAGAAGTAGGTTCTGTAGATATGAGAAAAAGGACACGGGCCAGGGAGTTGGCACTCCAGGCCCTATATCAGATAGAGGTACGCGGGCAAGATACCTTAAAGGACGCCCTTTCCTTTTGTGCCAGCAGGGCATGGGACGAGGAGGTTGCACAGTTTGCATCCGAACTGGTGAAAGGCTGCCAGAGCTTCAGAAATGAAATAGATAAAGAGATTACCTCTGCCGTTGAGAATTGGGAGCTTCCACGCATGGTCACTGTAGACCGCTGCATCCTGCGCCTGGCGGTCTATGAACTCCTCTTCAGAAGCGATATACCCCCTAAAGTATCCGTCAACGAGGCAATAGAGCTCGCCAAAAAATACAGTACGGAGAACTCCGGTACGTTCGTAAACGGTATACTGGACAAGGTCTACGCTAGTCGTGATAGTAAGAGGTCAAAGGTGGGCAAAATGGAGTTGGGAGGGCTTCTCGTTGAAGATTACGGTGAAGCGGACCTGCACATCCACACCATATGTTCTGACGGCACATTTTCCCCTGAAGAGGTGGTTGAGGAAGCGGCCCGTATAGGCCTTAAGACGGTGGCCATAACTGACCACGACACCATAGAAGGTGTGCGGCCTGCCTATAGGGAGGGCCTCCAGAGGGGTGTCCATGTAATACCTGGCGTGGAGCTGTCGGGCTACTTCCACCCATTTGAGATACACATACTCGGCCTATTTATCGATATTGAGGATAAAAACCTGGTGGAGACGCTTAGTCAACTGTACAGTGCCAGGGTGGCCAGGGTGTCGGCCATTGTGGAGAAACTAAGAGGGCTTAATGTAAATATTGAAACGGAAGAGGTCCTTAATCTGGCTGGCAGTAGTCCACCTGGAAGGATGCACATAGCAGAAGTACTAACAAAACACGGGTATTGCGGGTACATTACAGAGGCCTTCAGCAGGTATATTGGGGATAATAGTCTTGCGTATGTACCTAAAAAGAGCCTCACGCCCCAGCAGGCAATAGAACTCATACATGGAGCTGGAGGGGTGTCAGTCTATACCCACCCAGAACTTACAGGAAGAGATGACCTTATACCCCTTCTTGTGGAGAGCGGCATACAAGCCATCGAAGCATATTACCCCTCGCACACACCAGAGATGGTAGAAGAATATCTCCGTGTCGCAAAGAAGTACGACTTGGCAGTGGCTGGAGGTTCTGACTTCCACGGACTGAGGAAACCCAACATACCCCTGGGCATAGTAAGAGTTCCCAATGAAACAGTGCTCACCCTGAGGGAGCGATGTAAGCAGAGAAGAGATGTTGTAACCGCTATGTGATGAGGAGTAGGGAGGTAGTTTTATGGTATTCGACTATTTAAAGGAACTTGCAGGTCTGGGAGAGGAAAAAAAGGAGGTCAAGGAAGGCCGCGAGAAAGGGGTTAAAGAGGGAGTTCCGGAAGACATAAAGAAAGAGACTGAGGCAACAATTACAGAAGAACCAGGAGAAGGGCCTAAAAAGACAAAAGAGAAGGAAGCCGGAGGAGCGATAGCAGAAGAGCCAAAGAAAGGGGCTGCCGAGGCCGTAGAGTCAGCAAGAGAAGAGAAGGACGAGGCCAAACCCGCACCGTCCCTTGCCTCCTGGCTTTCCCTGGACTCATGGATTGACCTGGATGAACTCAAGAAAGGCCTCCAGAAGACCAGAGTCCGTATTGAAAGTAATCTGCATGGTCTCCTCTCTACCGAACAGGGATTAAGTGAGGATGTCCTAGAAGAGCTAGAGGCAGCTCTTGTAGAGGCGGACATGGGTGTAAGGCCCGTGACCCGACTTATTGGGGAGTTGCGAAGCGCCTGGGAGGCAAGAGAGGTTACCGATACTACCGGAATGAAGGAGTTTCTTAAGACAAGGCTTAAGGAGCGCCTTAAGGATAGTGGGCAAGAATTACACATGGCCCCGACCCCCCCCACCGTCATAATGGTAGCCGGGGTAAACGGCAGTGGGAAGACAACATCAATTGCAAAGCTAGGAAACATGTTTATCAAGGAGGGGCAGAAGGTGTTACTAGCGGCCGGGGACACGTTCAGGGCTGCTGCCACAGAACAGTTAGAGATATGGTCTGGTCGCATTGGTGCACAGATTGTAAAACACGGTGAGAGCGCCGACCCTGCTGCAGTGGCCTACGATGCCATCGAGGCGGCCATTGCAAGGGGCATGGACGTAGTGATAGTAGACACCGCTGGAAGACTCCATACAAAGCAGAATCTCATGCAGGAACTCGGCAAGATAAAAAGGGTTATCGCAAAGAGGGTGGAAAACGCACCACACGAGGTATTGATGGTTCTGGACGCAACGACGGGCCAGAATGCCATCTCCCAGGCAAAGCTCTTTAAGGAGGCCATTGACATTACGGGCCTCTTCCTGGCAAAGCTCGATGGCACTGCCAAGGGCGGTATAGTTATTGGCATGCAGGATGAGGTAAAGATACCTGTAAAGTTCATAGGCCTGGGGGAAAGGGCCGAAGACATACAGAAGTTTGACCCAGACAAGTTTATAGACGCACTTTTTGACTGAAGCAAGGTATATTTTCTATCTAAGCACTGCTTACCTGCCGGATGGCATATAGTTCCTGCACACGTATGTAGATTGCAATGGGTAAAGACATCTCGAGAAGGACCTTCCTTAAGGCAGCCGTAGGGACGGGAATGGGCCTCTACGGCCTGTCCTATCTTAGCACATTTCATAAGACCAAGAGGCCCCTTAAAAAATTTAAGGAAAGCAGGCTGAAGAGGGATACAGTCGTAGTCCACAGTTCTAATACCGACGGGAGGGACGAGGCAGAGGTCCTCCGGGAGATGACCACTAAGGCCCTAACAGCACTGGGAGGTATGGAGAAGTTAGTATCCAGGGGCGATAGGGTGGTAATCAAGCCCAATATTTCCTGGAATAGGGCACCCAAGTTCGCCGCAAATACCAACCCCCATCTGGTAGCGGCCCTGGTAAGTTCATGCCTTGATGCAGGCGCGTCGAGGGTCAGGGTGATGGACAACACCTGCTCCAGTAACCCTAAGCCCTCTTACAAGATTAGCGGTATCGAGGAGGCTGCAAAACGCTCAGGGGCGGAGGTGGCCTATGTTGATGGCTCACGCTTCCGGGAGCTTCCCATCCCTGGCGGCAAGGTCTTAAAATCGTGGGCATTTAATGACGCCTTTGTGCTCGAAGATGAGGTGGACGTCCTGATAAATGTCCCCATAGCAAAGCACCACAGCACCTCACGCCTTACAATGGCCCTCAAGAACACCATGGGAATGGTGGGATGGGACAGGGGCAGACTGCACAAGGACATACACCCAAAGATAGCAGACCTTAACAGGGTGGTGAAGGTTGACCTCACTGTGCTTGATGCCTATAGGGTCCTCAGGCGCCATGGCCCCACGGGTGGGAGACTCGATGACGTGGATAACTCTCTTGATGGGGCAAGAAGGATAGTGGTGAGCACCGACCCCGTAGCCGTAGATTCCTACGGCGCAACCCTCTTCGGTATGCGAGGTGAGGACGTGGGTTTCATCAGAGAGGCACATGAGGCCGGCCTTGGTGAGATAGACTATAAACTCCGGGGGTTTGAGGAAATTACTGTATAGCGGGACCGCAAGAATTGCTCTAATGTCCTATGTCATTCTGAGCGTGTGGTGTGTAGCGTGGCAGCTTGCTGCCACGTTAACGTGCGAGCAAGCTCGCACGCTACATTAAAATGACAATTGTGCAGGATTGTAGGGTACGTCTCGACGCACCTTTAGGGCCTCAACGAAGTAGAACTTCGTTGTCTACCGTCGGCCTGCGAATGTTTCTGGTAGACAACGACCTTCATGGTCGTTGATTTAATGAAGTTTTTGTAGCGTCCGATCTCCGTATCGGACGACCTGATAGGCACACGTCTGGTGCGGAGACCAGACGCTACAACTACAACTATAATCTCTGATCGCCTTAGGAGGTACGCCATGTTATGGAAAATCCAAGGCAAAGGGTTGCATAAAATAGAAGATACAAACTCCTAGTTATCTTTGCATTAAAGATGACCGTGTAAGAATAGGGGTAAAAAAGGATTTCAACCTGGAAAATCCCGAATTACTTGAGTTTCTTGGAGAATGTTATAACTCATTTTGAGGTGATATTCTTCATAACAAATAATTCCCCATTTCTATAAGATGTCACAAGGAAAAAAGAGCCCCTTCAGGGCCTATAATTTGCGCAAGTGGTCACAGGCCCTTAGCCTGGCGGCGTTCCTTATACTGTTAATATATCTGGACCCGCTGACTTCTGCCGATTCTTCCGGCAACAATATATTCTTGCGCCTCAGTCCCCTTTCTGGTCTAAGTGTAAGCATCACTGCCAGGGAGCTTGTTACTCAGTACTGGCCTGCCCTGGTACTTATTGCCATGACCCTGCTCATGGGACGCTTCTTCTGTGGATGGGTGTGCCCATTCGGCACCACTATCGACCTCACGGACAAGCTTTTTAAGAGGAAGAGGGCCAACGAGAATTATACGGGGTGGAAGATTTATGACGGCAAGCGGCTGAAATATTATCTGCTTGCCTTCCTTTTACTCAGCCTCTTTATAAGCAGGCAGTTGGTGGGGTGGTTTGACCCACTGAGCCTGGCGACGAATACCTATTCCATCCTCATTCATCCATACCTGGTAGTGCTTCTAGCCGGCGTCTTTGATTTCCTTCACGGGTTCCCCATTGTAGGCCCACTAACAGCCCCTGTGCACGAGCTTTCAGACAAGGTCCTGTTTGTGGAACGTGAGCCCTTCTTTCGCAATCATACTGCCTTTTTGATTATTTTTTTGGGCATCATCTCTTTTGGACTCGTCTACAGGCGGTACTGGTGTAGAAACCTGTGCCCACTGGGTGCCTTATTGGCACTGGCGTCCATTGGTGCCTATCTCCAGAGGAGGGTAAGGAAGGACTGTGAGGTATGTGACCTGTGCCGGAAGGGTTGTCGAATGGGTTGCATAACGGAGGAAGGAAGGGTCACCCTGGCGGGGGAGTGTATCCTCTGCATGGACTGCCAGGAGGTCTGCCCCAGTGATGCCATACGCTTTAGGGGCAGCAGTGCCCCCCAGCTCCAGGAGGTAGACCTCTCAAAGAGAGGTCTGGTGACGGCCTGTCTTGCCGGTGTGGCCGCTGTGCCAATGCTTGGTTTTAACTTCCCATGGAGGTCTGGTAAGGGGCACGTGGTCATTCGTCCACCTGCCTCGGTGGATGAGGGGGAATTTCTCGCAAGGTGTGTAAGGTGCGGGGAATGTATGAAGGTGTGCAAGACTAACGGGCTACATCCCACCCTGGTAGAGGCCGGCCTGGAGGCAGCATGGACGCCCAGGCTAATACCCAGGATAGGTCACTGTGAGTATACCTGTACCCTCTGCGGTCACGTCTGTCCCTCGGGTGCCATAAAACCGCTGGAGTTGTCAGAGAAACAGAAGACAGCCATAGGCAAGGCGCGCATAGACCGAAGCCGCTGCATCCCCTGGGTAGGTTATGCGGGGCTGCCTTCCCTCAAGAAGGATTGGCATGATGTTAACTGTGGCGTGTGTGAAGAGGTGTGTCCAGTGCCCACCAAGGCCATACATTTTAACACATACACCGACGGGAAGGGGCGCGAGATAAGGCGACCATTTGTAAGGGAAAAGGTTTGCAACGGCTGTGGTTTCTGTGAGTATGTGTGTCCTGTTGTCGGCAGGGCGGCCATCGTGGTGGAAGGCATACAACCTCAGATTCCTATAAAACTTGAGGAGTCGGTAAAATTCAGGGGTGAGGAACTGTTACCTGAGGCAATAGGCGAATGGACAATGCTGGCCAGCCCTTTAGTATATGCAGGGGAAGGCGGCCTCTATGAGTATATAGATGGCGCTGCCGAACCCTACCTCTCTTATTCCTACCAGCAGGTAACCGTGGTACGTTATGGAGACGTGAGGGGCAGGGAAGTGCTGGTTGAGGCATGGACATTTGGCACAAACGATGATGCCTTTGGGGCCTATACCTACGATAGGTCGGGCAGCAGGTACGACCTTGGGAATGAGGCCACCATATCCGAGAATTACCTGTGGGTGTGGAAGGGGAGACACTACCTTCGTTTTGAGCCCAGCGGGACCGAGGTCGGTCTAGATGAGGTAAGCCACATTGCCGAGACAATCCTGGACAGGCTCCCCCCTGGCGAGTCTGTGCGGCCCACACTTTTGAACTATCTGCCATATGAGGGGCTGCTTGAAGGGCGTACAAAGTTCTTCCACAGTAAGATAATTCTTGATAATATATATATAAGTGACGAAGTTATCGAAGAGAACGTTTTTGGCTTGGGGAAAGGAACTGATGTTGTGGTGGCGGAATACATGCTGGGTGAAGACCTGCCCACCATGAAGCTTATGTTGGTTGAATATCCTGGTGACGATAGTGCTCACAAAGCGTGGAAAAGCTTCGTAGAACTCAAAAAATCGTGGGGGGAAAGCCCTTTACTTGAAGGTACGCTTCAGTGCTTTGAGGATAAGAGTGGGCGCTACTCCACTGTGTATTATAAGGGCCGTTTTCTTGTAGCCACATTTTTGGCATTGGATAGGATGTGGGCAGAGGATTACACCAGGGCGGTAGGAGCCGAAATTTCCTCTAGATAGCATTTTTCTGTTGCAAAATACATTTAGAACCCTTAAAATTCGAAATTTTGAAGTAGCATAACTAGAGAAAGATGTAGATGGGTATCGAGAAGGAACGCAAGGCAACGATAATTAAAGAACTTAGGACACACGAGACTGATACAGGCTCCCCAGAGGTTCAGATAGCCCTCCTCACTGAACGAATAAATTGTGTAAGCGAGCACCTCAAACAGCACAAGAAAGATCACACCTCTCGCAGAGGACTCTTGCAGATGGTTGGCAGGCGGTCTTCCCTCCTGAAGTATCTCAATGAGAAAGACAAAAAGAGATATAAGCAGGTAATCAGCACATTGGGGATAAGGGGATAAAAGGTATTTAGGCGGATTAACTCAACGGGTTTTTGTTTGTAAAGGACAAGGAAAGATAAAGATATGGTTATATTCAAGGTAGAGAAGGCTATAGGGGATAGAGTGCTCAGTATAGAATCGAACAAGATGGCGAGACAGGCAGACGGTTCGGTAACGGTTAAATATGGTGGTACTGTAGTTTTGGTGACGGCAGTGGCTGGGCAGGAAAGGGACACAGACTTCTTCCCCCTTACGATAGATTACAGGGAGAAGACCTATGCAGCAGGAAAATTCCCTGGGGGCTTCTATAAGAGGGAGGGAAGACCCACTGCAAAAGAGACACTTACCATGAGGCTGATTGATAGGCCGATACGGCCCCTCCTCCCAAAGTCATACCGTAATGATGTGCAGGTAATGGGTATAGTTCTTTCTGTGGATAAAGAAAACAATCCAGACGTATTGGCCATGATAGGTGCTTCTGCCGCCCTTTGCATCTCCTCAATCCCATTTTCCAACCCTGTAGGTTCAGTCAGGGTTGGAAGGGTAAATGGGGAATTTGTGTTAAACCCAACTCACTCGGAAATTGAGCACAGTGACATGGACGTAGTGCTCTCAGGCACAGAGGACGGCGTGCTGATGGTAGAGGCTGCGGCAAGGGAGGTATCTGAGGATGATATTCTCCGAGCCATGGTCTTTGCCGAGAATACAGTCAAAGAAGTAGTGCAGTTACAAAGGGAGCTCGTGTCCATATGTGGCAAAGAGAAGCAACGGGTCGCTGAGTTTGAAATGGATGAAGAGCTTTACAAGACTGTATGGGAAGAGGCCTTTGACCAGATAAAACAAAAGAGCCTAACACCAGGAAAGCTGGCAAGAAACTGTGCGCTTAACGAGATACGTAACGCTCTTATAGAGAAATACTGTAAGACCAATGGGGCCAAGGCCATAGACAGAGATATAAAGTATATCTTCGAGCAGATGGAGCGTAAGGTCGTTAGGGAGCAGATATTAGAGGAGAATAAAAGAGTAGATGGTAGAGGCCTTGATGAGATAAGACTCATTACCTGCGAGGTGGGCGTTCTGCCCATGACTCACGGCTCCGCACTGTTCACACGAGGGGAGACACAGGCCCTGGTGGTGGCCACCCTCGGCACCGCTATGGATGAGCAGAAGGTAGATGCACTGGAGGACGAATATTCAAAGAAGTTTATGCTACACTATAACTTTCCCCCCTTCTGTGTGGGAGAGGTAAAGTCTGTCTTCGGACCCTCCAGAAGGGAGATTGGCCACGGTAACCTGGCGGAGAGGGCATTGGAGGCTGTTATGCCGGAGCACCAGAAATTTCCCTACACCGTCCGCATAGTATCAGATATCCTAGAATCCAATGGTTCTTCCTCTATGAGCAGTGTATGCGGCGGTACCCTGTGCTTGATGGATGCAGGCGTGCCCATAAAGGATCCCGTGGCAGGGATAGCCATGGGGCTGATAAAGGAGGGTGACGAAGTACGTATCCTCTCCGACATCCTGGGTACAGAGGACCATTTCGGCGACATGGATTTCAAGGTGGCAGGCACCCAGAGGGGCATCACGGCCCTTCAGATGGACTTAAAGATACCGTGGCTCGATGAAGAAATTATGAGACAAGCCCTAGAGCAGGCAAGAAAGGGTAGGATACAAATCCTTAAAGAGATGCTGAAGGTCTTGGATAAGCCCAGGAAAGGGATTTCGGACTATGCCCCAAGGCTGTTGCGGATAAAGATAAATCCGGATAAGATAGGCTCCATAATAGGCCCCGGTGGGAAGACCGTGAAAAAGATTCAGGAAGACACAGGCGCCAGGGTTGAGATAGAAAATGACGGCACCGTGGTCATATCGTCTCCATCGGCGGACGCCGCCCAGAAGGCAAAAGAAGTTATAGAGAAAATGACAGAAGAGGTACAGGTAGGGAAGATATACATGGGGAAAGTTTCTGCTATAAAGGAATACGGTGCCTTTGTAGAGGTGCTTCCTGGTCAGGACGGACTCCTCCACATATCCGAGATCTCGGATGGATACGTCGAGAAGGTTGAAGACGTGGTCAAAGTGGGGCAGGAAATAGAAGTGAAGGTTATCGGTATAGACGACCAAAGACGCATAAGGCTTTCGAGGAAAGCAATATTAAAGGAGCAGACTACCAGTCCTCCTGTAAGCTAACGTCCCTAATTAATATTCGTTTCAACTACTTTTTAGTCATTTTTATATAGGAGGTGTGAAAGCAAAGAGAGATAGGCAAATTTGTTTTGTCCGTAGTTTTTGGTTCTAGTTTCTTTAATGTTTTGGAGAATATGAGGAGATAAGAATGGCAACAAGGGTCACCGGAAAGGTAAAGTGGTTCGATGCGAAAAAGGGATTTGGTTTTATAGAACACGAAGGAGGTAAAGACGTCTTCGTTCACTATTCTAGCATCAGTGGAGATGGTTTCAGGACCCTTGAAGATGGCGAGCAAGTAGAGTTCGACCTTGTCGATAGTGATAAAGGACTTCAAGCCCAGAACGTTACCAAAGTAGCATCCTAATATCATTAGTGGTCAAAATGAGCCAGGAGGTTTTAATGAGATGCAAGATGCTTCCTGGCTCATTTTTAAGCACAGAGTGATGGTTAAAGTTCTTTTAGGTGTACTGATTCTAATCGCTGTTGCAACGTCCCTATACATCATCTCTCGAAGAAAGAGCACCGGTAGAATACAAAAAACCAAAAAGCACCTATCTCCCCCTCCTTATCTCGATACCTTGGCGCTTGGACTAGCCCACGAGATTAGAAATCCCTTAAGCATCTTGAGCGTTAATCTTCAGCTTCTAGAGGAGGAAATCAGGGACAGTGCAAACGGCCGAGGAGAAACTATTAAAAAGAGAGTTCAGGGTCTCCAGCGGGAAGTGCAAAGGCTGGAAGAGGTTTTGAGTGACTTCTTACGCTTTGCCCATGAGGAGCGTCCCAGGTTTGCAGAACATAATGCAAACGACGTGGTGGATGCGGTAGTAGACTTTGTTGCCCCAGAGGCCAAGAAAAACAATATTGTCATAAGTAAATTTTATGACCCTAACTTACCCGCCTTAAACTTAGACGCAACCCTAATAAAGCAGGCGCTTTTGAATATGATAATTAATGCCCAACAAGCAATGCCTGGAGGGGGTAAGCTTTCAATACGCACCTCGCGTAAGAATGGTTGGATTCAAATAGAGATAGCTGATACGGGGATCGGTATTCACAGGACCAAATTTAACAAAATATTTGAAATTTACTACTCTACTAGAAAGAAAGGGACAGGGCTTGGACTGCCTACAGTAAAGCGTATCGTAGAGGAACACGGCGGTACGATATCTGTTGAAAGTGAGGAAGGTAAGGGTAGTAATTTTATCGTTCAGTTACCTATAAGAAGGTGAGAGGTTTTATGGGATATAAGGCCAGGATATTGGTTGTTGACGATGAAGAGGCCCATGCCAAGGCAACCGCAGAAAGTCTAGAGAAAGTGGGCTACAAATGTATTGTTGCCACGGGAGGACGAGAAGCTCTACGCCACTTGCGCCAAGGCAATATAGACATAGTTGTAACCGACCTTGTAATGAAGGACGTGGACGGGATGGAGATACTAAGAACAGCCAAGAAAAAGGTCCCTGACGTCCAGGTTATGTTGATAACTGGATACGGTACTGTGGAAACAGCCGTCAAGGCTATGCAGAATGGTGCTGTAACATTTCTCGAGAAGCCTGTCAATATCCATCAACTTAGGATAGTGATGGATGAGGTAATTAAGAAACAGGCCACCGCCAGAAATCAGGTCGAAGAGGAAATAGGATTAGGTCTAGGGCATAGGAATAACCCTCCTGGCATCATCGGAAATTGTGCCAGTATGAAACGTATTATGGGCATTATCAAGCGAATCGCCCCAACAAATGCCATTGTTCTTATTGTGGGAGAAAGCGGCACTGGGAAGGAACTCATAGCCAGGGCCATCCATAACAACAGTACCAGGAGAAATAGTCCCTTTGTGGCGTTAAATTCTGCGGCTATCCCCGAAGGGCTGCTTGAGAGTGAGCTCTTTGGCCATGAACGTGGCGCATTCACAGGGGCCTCGTCTAAAAGAAAGGGAAAATTTGAACACGCTCACGGTGGCACACTCTTTCTGGATGAAATTGGCGATATGTCCCCTTCCGCACAAGCAAAACTCCTCAGAGTTGTTGAAGATGGAGAGGTGATTAGAGTGGGTAGCAACAGGCCAATCTTTGTCGATGTCAGGATTATCGCCGCCACCAACCAGAACCTCGAAGAATTAATAAAGACTAAAAATTTCAGAGAGGACCTGTATTTCAGGCTCAATGTGGTCTGCCTTAAGTTACCACCCCTGAGGGAACGACAGGAAGATATACTCCACCTGGCAGATGCCTTTGTAAACGAATATTCACAGATATATGATAAGCGTATATGTCCCCTGACACCAGAGGTTAAAAAGAGACTACTCCAATACTCATGGCCTGGCAATATAAGAGAGCTTAAGAATTGCATCGAGAGTATGGTGGTATTGGCACAAAGTGATGTACTGGGCGTGGAAGATATTCCTGCCCATATACTCCTGGATAATGCGGGGAAGGCTCGTGAGCAGGAACCTCTAGTGGGAATGTCTCTAGCAGAGATGGAGCGAAAGCTTATACAGAATACCCTGGCCTCTGTCAAGGGTAATAGAGGCGCATCTGCTAAACTCCTGGGTATAGGTGAGCGCACACTTTATAGAAAGCTGGATAGGTACGGCCTTAAATAGACCTTTTTTCCAACGACACAACCAGATATTCATGTTTTAAGCCCCCTGCAAAACTCTGCATTTCCGTAGACTTCGTGAAAGCAATATCGCAAAGAGAATTTCTGCCAACCCAAAAATAGCGTATCCCAAATACTAGCACAAAAGTCTCATTTCAATTACCCCCCATTCGCTTCTAGACAGGTGATACAACATATAGACATTCAATAAATCATTTGCTACAATATGTTGTAGACAGATTTTCACAAGTTCTTTGCCTACTGTATATAGTGGTTGTAAGAGTTTTATTTGGAAGCATTTAAGGCTATAGTACGACCCATTGCCATAGGCAAGGCCTTAAAACCTCTAAGGGTACATTTTGCGGAGATAAAAGTCTGTAATAGAGCATACTCTCTGTCTCGGAGAGCGGTTTCCAGAGGCCTAGTTATGAGAAAAAAGTCCAAAGAAATACAGCTATCACCTACCGGTCTGCTGGTACTGAAGAAGAGATACCTGAGAAAAGACGAGCGGGGGCGTTGCATCGAGTCTCCGGAGGAGATGTCGAGGCGGGTGGCTCGTAACGTTGCTAGTGCAGATGCCTTTTATGGTGGAGATACCCTGGAGGCCGAAGCGGCCTTTTACGATATGATGGCATCCCTCGAGTTTTTACCCAATTCACCTACTCTTATGAACGCTGGCAGGGAGCTACAGCAGCTAGCCGCATGTTTCGTGCTCCCTGTAGAGGACTCTATTGAGCATATATTTGAGATGGTTAAGTATTCTGCCATCATCCACCAGAGTGGAGGTGGGACGGGATTCTCCTTCTCCAGACTTAGGCCAAAGAACGATATGGTCAGCACCTCAGGAGGTCCCGCCAGCGGTCCGGTCTCCTTTATCAGGATATTCAATGAGGCCACAGAGGTTATCAACCAGGGTGGATTTCGCCGAGGGGCCAACATGGCCGTCCTTCATGTCCAGCACCCGGATATCCTTGAATTCATAAATTGCAAGAGCCGTCAGGGTGTCCTTACCAACTTTAACATCTCCGTGGGCGTGACCGATGCCTTCATGGAAGCGGTGGAAAGAAACGGAGAGTATGAGCTCATTAACCCCCGCACCGGAAAGCCAGTAAAGAGGCTTAGGGCCAGGGAGGTTTTTGACAAACTGGTAGAGGAGGCATGGAAGACAGGAGAACCCGGGATACTATTCCTTGATTCCATAAATGCCACTAACCCTACACCCAAGGTGGGTGTTATAGAGGCCACAAACCCGTGTGGTGAGCAGCCTCTCCTGCCATACGAGTCCTGCGTGCTAGGTTCTGTAAATCTCTCCCGGATGTTCAGGGGAGGCAAAAAACCTGAGATTGATTGGGACAAGCTCAGGGGAGTGATAAGACAAGGGGTGCACTTCCTTGACAATATCATAGACATAAACAAGTATCCACTCCCCCAGATTGAGGCCATAACCAAGAATAACAGAAAAATAGGGCTTGGCATCATGGGCTTCGCCGACCTGCTTATAAAGATGGGCATTCCCTATAACTCGGAGGAGGCGCTCGAGGTAGCAGAGGAATTAATGGAGTTCTTCTCTCGCGAAGCCAACGCTGCATCAGTCGAGCTGGCAGAGAAGCGAGGCGTGTTTCCCAACTTCCCAGGGAGTGTATACGACAGGCCCGGAGGACTCCGTTATAGAAATGCCTCTCGCACCACCATTGCCCCAACCGGCACCATCAGCATCATAGCTGGCTGCTCCAGCGGCATAGAACCGATATTCGCCTTTTCCTTCGGGAGGCGCATCCTGGACGAGACATTTATCCCTGAGGTTTATGACTTCTTCATCAAGACGGCCCACCGCGAGGGATTTTACTCCGATGGATTGATGGAGGAGGTCTCAAAAGAAGGCTCCATCCAGTCTATACCTTATATACCAGATAGGATAAAACGGGTCTTTGTAACTGCCCGAGATATCCCTGCGGAGTGGCACGTCAGGATGCAGGCAGCATTTCAAAAGTACACGGATAATGCGGTATCTAAGACCATAAATTTCTCATCCACCACATCAAAAGAGGAGGTGGAAAGGACGTTTATGCTGGCCTACAAGAGCAGGTGTAAGGGGATAACCATATACAGGGATAAGAGCCGAATCTCACAGGCCCTGGCGCTTGAGTGTGAGTGTGAGGCAGCGATGGTGGATTAACCTCGCAGGAATGCCCACACCTTGAGGCTTTTTGTGACGTGCAAGTTTATCTCACACGCTACAAAAGAATTGTTACCAGACACGCTCAATGCGCATAAAGTAAGAAAGCGGGGCCTATAGATATTCGTTTATCTTACGGTACATCTCCATTTCCTGCTCAAAGACCTTCCTTTCTGTGTTCCACCAGACATTCGCCTTCTTTCTGAGGACTTTATACATCCTGTAGTAGTAGCCCAGGCCCATCATTTCCCTGTATAGGGGTGTTGGTCCGGCGAGTGTGAAATAGTCACGGTGGAACTTCCACCTGAGGAAGGCCAGCTCGTCTTGCGAGAGATGTTTTGTCCTGACGTTGGCCCAAAAGCCATTGTATTTTGTAAAATCGTAAGGGTTTGCTACAAGGCCAGCATTCAGGAGTTCTTCCCTTATTCCGGTCTTGGGGTATGGGGTCAACACCTGGTCGAAGTATACATCTACATTTTGGTCTCTAAAGAAATCAAAGTTTTCCTTAATATCTTCATAAGTATCTTCCGGGTTACCGAGAATCATCCCACCGATTACCAGTATCTTGGCGCCATGGAGGTATTTTATAGCCTTCTTGCTGTCTTCTAATATATCTCCCTTATTGAGTTGTTTAAGGTTGCGCTTTGAGACATTCTCTATCCCCAAGAAGACCATCTCAAATCCGGCATTCCTCATAGCCTTGGACAGTTCCAGTATAGCGGCGATGCCCTTGGAGCTTACCTGGGCCCAGTAGCGCATGTCGTTATGGCCTTCCTTAATTATTGCCTCACATATCTCTAAAAGCCTTTTCGGGTTCAGGGTGATGTTGTCGTCGATGAACAACACCATATTGCCCCCGGCTCTCTTAATGTTTTCTAGGTCTTCCATCAGCCTTGGGATATCGTAAGTCCTGAAGGAGGTGCCATACATGTGGTGCATGCTGCAGAAGTTGCAGGTAAAGGTGCAGCCCCTGGAGGTCTCGACAGTATCAAGGGTGTAATGAAAATATCCGTAGTTATTCCATATCCTCTTCGACCTATCCGGAAATTTTATGGTCTTTACCTCCAGAAGAGGCCTTCGACCGTTGTGGCGCCATTCACCGTTGACCTTATAAGACAGCCCCAAGATAGAATCAAAATCATTTCCCCCATCCAGGGCATTTACCAGCTCACCGAAGGTGGCCTCCCCCTCGCCTCTCACCATGAAATCGAATAGCTGGCCGTCTTCACCAGAGAAGTCGAATAATTTACTGTCCTCCTCAGTCTTAAGTTCCGGGGACATAAGTGTGGCATGGTAGCCTCCAAGGGCCAGTTTTATATCCTTGTTTATTCCTTTTATGAGCCGTGCTATCTTCTTGGCCGTGGAATACTGGAAAGTCATTGAGGATAACCCCACCAAGTGAGGTTTATACCTCTCTATTGCGTCCCTGACGGCTCCCGGCACGTTGTCTCTGCTTGTACACAGGTCTCCGACATAGACATTGTGGCCGTCAGAGAGATTGGCTGCAATAGATGCTATACCGAGGTTGGGAACCTTTATGTTCCATTGCATTACAAAGGGGAGAAAGTCTGGCATGCTTAAGAGGAGTATGTTCATGGTGCCTCATTATCCAGGGTGTTTTCTAAGTAGATATACTTCCTCAGCAGCTATGCTACGAGCAAAATGGGGCATTTTGCATTCTCCAGGACGTTCATGGTAGTGCTTCCGAAAATTAACTCCTTTAGTCGGTTAGCCCCAAAGGCACCCATGACAATAAGCCCGACATCTATCTTACTCGCATGTGACGAGATTGCTTCCCATGGCCTTCCTGGTTCTACGAAGAAAGAGACCTTAAGTTTATATGGTGCAAGATATTTTCTGGCCTCTTCCTGAGGCTCCACCGCATCATCGGGATTGTCCGCCACGGTAAGGACGTCTATCCGTGAGGTTTGGAGTTCGGCAATGATTACCCCAGCCTCTATCGCCCGTTGAGCAGCCTCGCTGCCGTCGTAGGCAATAAGTATGCGTAGGCCACGCTTGGTACCCTCGGGCACGACCATGACAGGTCTTGCCGATTTGTGTAACAGGGTCTGAGTAATTGAGCCGGGGGCTTGCGTCTTAGACTTGGTGTGTTTGCCGTGATGACCAATAACCACAAGGTCTACCGTCTTGGCTGCTTCAACCAGTACTTCACCCACCTCGCCACGCACCACCTTAAATGTGCCCTTCACGCCTAGACCCCGGCACTCCTTCTCAAAACACCTTTTAAGGTATCTTCCTTCTTCCCTGGCACGGTCTTCCTCCTTAACCAGCTTCTCAGGAGGGAGAGGCACATGTGTAGTTGGTGCTGCGCCTATTGCCCCAGCCACGGCTGTTGAGGTAGGAACGTAGACAAAACGCCACTTATCCTCCACAAATAGCCCGCGTACCTCGGCCACGGCAATCTTTCCCAATTCTACAGCATTGATAAGGGCAGAAAATGATGCCTCTGACCCGTCGAGTGGAACAAGGATACTTTTTATCATTTTGATTTCCTTTTGTCTGTCTTAAACGGCGTTAACTACGGCACGCTGTAACAATGGAAATATCCCTGGGCAGCGGGAGCCTGGGCCACTTAATAGACTTAAAGCCACTGGCCTTCAACCAACCCCTTATCTCCCCGAAAGAGTACGTCCTACCCTTCTCTGTGAAAAGAAGCATACAGAGGGCAAAGGCGGAGGCAAAGCTGGGTCTGGTTTTATCCTCGTTTAGTATAAAATCGTGGATTATTATCTTGCCGCCTGGGTTCAGGGCCTTATATGTTTTCTTCATAAGTGCCATATTGCCCTCCTCCCCCAAACTATGGATGATGTGGGAAAGGAACGCTACGTCAAACCCCCTGGGCAGACACTTGTTGAAGTCGCCTTCTTGCAAGCTAATCCTGCGGGACATTTTCGACCTGGAGATAACATCCCTCGTCACCTCCAGGGTGCCAGGCAGGTCAAGGACGGTTGCCTTCAGGTGTGGGTTGGCCTTGCAGAAAAATATAGAATAGGCGCCAGAACCGCCTCCGATGTCCAGAAGTGTCCTGGCTCCTTTCAAATCTACTAGTGAGGCAAGTTTCTCTACGTGGCCCATGGCAGTATTGTGCATCGCCATGATAAAGGTACGGGTTTCCTCTTTTTCATTCTGGAACATGTCCGTCTGCCGTGTGGGTCTTCCCGTTCGGATGGATTCCTCGAGGTTGCTCCATCCGTCCCACATGGTCTCGTGAAAGCGGAGTATATCTCCAACATAGAGCTCTTTCCCCCTCAGGAAGATCTCTCGGCCGTAGCGGGTATTAGAATAACGTCTCCCCTTCTTATTGAGGTATCCCATACCTACCAGGGCATCCAGCAGGAGCCCTATGCCACGCTCGTTTGTGCCCGTGGCCCTTGCCAGCTCATTTGGGGACTTACTACCGGTACCGATGCGGTTGAAAATATCCAATTTAACAGCCGTTGCAAGGGCTTTGGAGTAGAAGAAGAGGTAACCTGTGTTGAGTGCCTTGTCTCTGTAACGTCTCAGCGCAGCTGCCTTCTGCAATCCTCTTACCTCATCTTAGATAGATCCAAGAAGAGCTCTCTTTCGCCCCCACGGGGATTGATTATGATAAGCGAGACCTCAGCATTTGGGTCTATGTCATCGAGTGGGAATTCGTAAGAACAACGGGCACGAAAGATTGGGGGCGACATAGGTCGCCAGCCATATGGCTCTGCCAAAGGATTGTACTTATACACAGGCTGTATATACCTGTCGCCGTAACGTAGCACCGCATGAAAGCGCCTTGCGAATTCGGGGGTGCTACCGTATAAAATCAGCGTAAAGGCGAGCTTGTTCTCTACCTCTCCCAATACGGCTTCTATCTCCTCAGGACGAAGCTCTCTGGACTCCCTTGCTGCATCCCTAGCGGCCATTGCAAGGAGATTAAACTTTGTGAAGACACCCACCCTGTCAGCATCCCTCTTTAAGACCACCACCCATTCCTTAAGAAACCTGTCATTATCATAGTGCTTGAATCTTTTCCCATACTGGATTGCCTCCCGCATCTTGCTTTCGTCCAGGTCAGGCCATACAGCCAGAGCGGGTTTTGCTAAAGGAAGTAGAAGCAGAAAGAGGATGACCAAAATAAAAATCCTCATGACTACCTCCTATTCTTTTGATCAACGCCTATTTTTCATGGCCTTCGGAGTATAAATACAGTAAGGCTCCTCTGCCATGTAGTCTCCGGTCTCATAGAATGCCCTTGCACGGCAGCCCTCGCATATCTTTTTATACTCACAGGCCCCACATTTTCCCCCCAGCAGGTTCACGTTGCGAAGCCTAGTAAAGACCTTTGAGCCACGCCATATCTCGGCCAGGCTCTGGGTTCGCACATTTCCGGAAGTGACTGGGAGGTATCCGCAGGGGAAGACCTCACCCTTATGCGACACGAAACATACGCCGGTTCCTGCCAGGCATCCCCTGGTCATGGCAGCCATGGCCTCTGGTGCGCCACCTGGATGTCCACCACCCGGGTGCCCACTGGTACCATGGGGAGGCATGCCTCCACGTGCAGAGTGTGGATGTCTGCCACCAGGCATCATAGAAGGGTCATTTGGCATTCCCAACTCTGCCGCCTTTTGTCTTACGATTCTAAAATAATGGGGGGCACAAGTGGCCTTGGTCTGAATCTTTGCTTCCCTTGCCAATTCATAGAACAGGTGGAGGCTCTCTTCATACTTTTCGGCACTTAGCATCTGGTCATCGGCTATTTCCACTCCGCAGCCTACGGGCACCAGCATAAAGATATGGAGAGCATCTGCCCCAAGTCTCAAAGCCAGGTCGTATAGTTCTCTAAGCTGATGGACATTGTGTTTTGCGATGGTGGAGTTTATCTGCAAGCTCATTCCGAGCTTTTTAAGGTGCTTAAAACCCTCGATGGCACGGTTGAACGAGCCGGGAAGCTTGCGGAACTTATCATGTGTCTTTGCATCTGCACCGTCGAGGCTGATAGAGACACGCTGCACCCCAGCATCCACAATGCGCCTTGCAACGGTCTCATCTACCAGTGTACCATTGGTTGCAAGAGCTACCTTGAGTCCTTTAGACCTTGCGTAACTGGCTATCTTAAAGATGTCGGGGCGATAAAGGGGTTCGCCACCGCTTAAGACCAGTATTGGGCTGCCCATGGTTGCTAGGTCGTCTATAAAATTGAATGCCTCCTTAGTGCTGAGGTCTTCCTTAGCCAACTCTTTTGCCACATCTAGCCTTCTGCAGTGGATGCACTCGAGGTTACACGCAGCAGTTGTCTCCCAGAAGAGGAGCCTCAGTTGAAACTTATCCGCGGGTCTCTTGGTGGCCTCCTGAACAGGAGCAGCTCCTTCTTTCATCTATTATTTCCTTCCTCTACAGTACTTTAGGTGCCTTCTTATTAGCTTCAAGACCATATAATCGCCGATAGCCTATCGGGCGCCTTACACGCTTCAAGTACCCCCAAAACCGACGGTCACCTTCTCACCCTCTACAATTACCGGCACCTCCCTACGACCGGCTGAAAACTCTAACATCCTCTTCATTGCCTGCGGGTCTTTCTTTACATTTATGTACTCTACGGAGATACCGCGTCTGGCATAGTCATCCCTGGCACCCGTTGTATAAGGGCAGTCATCCTTTCCAAATATTATTGCCTTTTCCACCGTGTTACTCCCTTGTCATCTCTTTCCAGTCTCCAGCATCACAGCCCCTCACCGTGTACAGGGCCGTGTTTTAAACCGCCAATTCGTCCTTTTTGGCACAAACAGGCCATGCTCAGTCTCAAGCTCCATCTCACCGTTTTCTCCAGAGGAAAATCAGGCACACCAGTACAACGAGGCCCAACCAGGTCTGGGCCATAAGTGTATATGCAATTAGACTCAAAAATATCTTACCTATGGGCGAACTGTCCCATAAGGCTTTTACTTTTCCTTTAACGAGGTCCCTTTTTCTTCTCTTTGTTTTGACCTCCTTTTTTTTCACAGCTCTTGGCTTGGCCTTCTTCTCTTCAAGTCGCCTTCCAGGCCTCTTTGCAACCTCTTTTCTTTTTCTTGGTTCTACCTTTCTCACACGGGGTCTTTCTTTAGGCTTTGTCCTTTTTACACGAGGCCTTTCTTTTGGCGCTTCTTTTTTCACATAAGGCCTACTTGCAGGCTCTCTCTCCGCTGCGCGTGGTCTGCCTGCAAGCTCCCTCTCCGCTGCGCGTGGCCTGTCCTCAAGTTCTCTCCCCGTTGCACGTGACCGGCCTGCAGGTTTTCTCTCCGCTACACTAGGCCCCTTCTTTGGGGCAGAGGGTCTTTTTTCAATACGCTTCGCCTTAGGGCGACTTTCTTCACGGGCCTTTGGTTTTCTCCCAGCAGGTTTTTTCGCCGCGCTACGCTTTTCTAACTTTTTCCTACTCAGGCGGTTATACCTTTCGAACTCCTTCTCCGCCTCCTCCTTCATACCTAACCTTCTGTAGGCAAGCCCCATGGCGTAATGTACTTTGGCGTAGTCCGGCTTTAGTCTTGCTACCTTCTTGTAATGACTAAGTGCCTTCTTGTAGTCCTTTTTAAGAAAGTAGGAGTTGCCCAGGCCAAAATGGGAGGAGGCGTCTTTGAAATTATGCTCCAGAGCCATTTCAAACTGAGCAATTGCCTCGTCATATTTGCCCGCACCGTAGAATTTGTTGCCTTTATTAAAATGGGTAATGGCGTCGTCTTTGCTTATATCATGCTTGGCAAGGACTGGTTGGCTACCGACGAATATGCTGAGAGCTATTAATAACAGTAGTATTGAAACCTTACGCATAGCTAATCCCTAACGGCCTCCTTTAGTGTCTCGAGAAATCTGAGGCCAAACTCCTTTGTGGGCTCTATGGCACCGCACTCAAACCATTCATTAAAACCGTAGATGGATATCCAATTGCCCCGGTCTCTGGCCAGTTTCTTTGCCAGACGTATAGCCTGATAGAATCCGTCGGGGTCCATCTTGAGAAATCTGTTTTGGCCCTGATTGAAGGCCCTGTCGTCAAAGCCTGGAATTACAGAAGGAATGAAGACAAAGCCCAGCTTCTTTCCTGCAGCGCTCCAAAGACCATAACCCGTCTCGACCTTGTCCAGGTGCTTTCTCCAGGTCTTAACCTCCCCGAGGGCAAATGTGTCTCCCAGGAGTGGCGCTACGGCGTCTAGTACATTTAATATAGGGTCTTCAGTGGGTGGCCTTTCTGGTTCGTACACATCTTCTCCCAGGCTGACCCAGAAAATGTCCCTTTGTGCCCCTTTTTCTACCTCATGTAGTACGTCCTGTAGCTCCATTCCGTTTTCCTTCAGAAGGGTTTCCAAGACATCCTTTGCCTTCCAGACCATGACCACCGGCCTGCCATTGAGTTTAAAATAACTTGGGTGGTCAAAATATCTTTCGCTAGCGTAGAGGATGTCTTCTATAAAGGCCTTTCTAATATTATTATACCCTATCTGCTGCGCCTCTTGTATTAGAGCCCGCTCTGTTTCATACACCAGTAAGAATTTCATATCTTCAATTGACGGAGCGGCCAATAAGCCCTCCCTGAGGGCGGCGTCTATCTCATCGTTATCCAATTCAGGCGCTCTCTGCCCAGGGCCTGACCAAGATACCTCAAAGAGGTTTATTCCGTGCTCGGTGGCCCATTTTATGTGCTGTTCGGCTATATCGGGGTCCCTGGAGGGATACTCCCCAAGGGAAGGGGACAAACCGTGGCCACGTTCCCACATGTCCCTTTCACCAGGAAGCAGTCCCCACCAGATATAATACAATGCACCCACCATAAGTTTCTCTTTTTTCTGTCCTGGTATCTGGCGTTGGTCCTCCTTCAAGGGCCGTCTTTGGTCTAGGGGTGATGCTGTCCTACTCAAATATGTCCCTTCTTTCCCTTCAAATGCCGGGGCCTCTTCACCCATACATCCAAAGGCTGCCACAAAAAGACAGTAAAGATATATGCCGGGCCGGCCCGTAAAGGTTCCAATCACGAATTGCCCTTTAAATAATTATAGCTCACATTGTTACACCGAAAAAGCCAAAAATTTGCAGCCTCTGACCCACCCAGCTTTTAAGCATTTTTGTCTTAATTATAGATAAATATTGTTGGCCTTGAACCACCTTTCAGGGTCTGCTTTCAGCTCTCTAAGCATATCTTCCACGTAGCTCCGCAGTGAGTGTCTCGTTTTCCAGCCCAGCTCTCTTTTAGCCTTTTCTGCGTCGAAGCAGTACCGGAGGAGTGATTGATTGATCATCCATGGCTTAAAGAAATACTCCTGTCCACTTCCAATATAGTGAAGGTAATTGGTGGCACGGACGCCTCCCCTAAGGAGCCAGCTAGGCAGAGAAACCGGGCGGGAACCACCTTTACCGCCGCAAAGGCCCTGAGAGATGAGCCTGTAGAGCTCAGCATACGAAAGATAATCCTCCTCGGAAAGTATATAGACCGAGCCAGAGGGCATTCGGCTTCTGAGCGTTACTATCCTCTCAAGGCCATCAAGTACATCATCAATGTGGATGTAGGATATGCACCCACAACCACCACCCGGCAGAAACCTTGAGCTAATGTCTCTTTTGTAGATAGACGCTATCTGATGGGCCAGCGGTATTAGCCTGCACTCCCGCGCATACACCCCTCCCAACCGTACGATGAAGACCTTCAATTGGTTCTTGAAACTGATGACCACTTCCTCAGCACGGCGCTTTGATTCACCATATTCTAATAGAGAGCCAAGGGGAGACGACTCACTAAGTCTTCCACCCAAATCCATAGCAGAATTATCTGTCTTAAGGCCTTTCATAACAGCGGTACTGCTGGTAAAGATAAAGGCTCCTACCTCAAAATCGGCCAGTGCTTCAAGGAGGTTCCTTGTGCCTTTTTCGTTTATCTCTTCATACAGACGGTCCTTCTTGTTGGAGAAATCGTAGTGTGCAGCGAGATGAAACACGCAGTCGAGTCTTGGGCCTAACCGCGACCTGATGTCTTTTAGTGCATCAAAGAGCCCCTCTCTATTGACAATATCAACACAATACCTGTATGTACAGGTATGGTTGCCAGGGTAGAGAACCCTGTCGAGGCCGATTATCTGGTCCCTGGAGAACCTTTTGGCGAGGGCAGAGCCGATAAAGCCACTTGAACCCGTAATGAGTATGTTCACAAGAGACTATTCTAAATCGCAAGTACTTGAAGTCAAATGGTTTCTAGACTTGACTAGAATTTTCCTTGGGGTTATAGTCCAGTCTATGGGAGGATATTGGTGTGAAACCCTTTGAGTTGGAAAATCAGGTGAGGGATACAATCAAGCGTCGCGGCCTGTTAAAACCCGGAGACAATATTATCGTCGGCGTCTCCGGAGGTCCTGATTCCGTTGCCCTGCTGAGTATACTTTTCGAGTTAAACAAGTCCTTGGAATGGGGTTGTAAGCTGCACGTGGCCCACCTTAACCACATGCTCCGCGGCCAGGAGTCTCGGGAGGACGAAAGCTTTGTCCGAAGCCTGGCGGGGTCACTTGACCTGGAGCTTACTGTAAAGGAGGTAGACGTTAGGGAGTTGTCATCTCGTGAAAGATGCTCTATAGAGACGGCGGCCAGGAGGCTCAGATATGCGTTCTTTGAAGAATTGGCAGGGAAAATCTCGGCCACACGGGTGACCGTGGGCCATACGGCAGACGATAATGCAGAGACCGTGCTCTACCGCATTATAAGGGGTACGGGACTACTGGGCCTGGGGGGTATAAGGCCGTTGCGTGTATTATCACCTGGGTCCCCTGGCTTAAAGGTGATGCTGGTGAGACCACTCCTGTATACCTGGAGGCGGCAAATAATTTCGTATCTCAAGGAAAGGAATCTAGAATATCGAACCGACACCTCCAACCTGCGTCCCGAAAATTTCCGCAACCGCATCCGACTTGAACTCCTTCCGTTGTTGGAGGAGAAGTACAACCCACAGATAAAGGACGTCTTGACCAAGCTGGGCGACATAGCGGGTAGGAGCAATGACTTCTTGCAATCCAGGATAAGCAAGATGGTAGAGGCAAACCTGAAGGAGGTTGAGTGCGGTGTCTACTCCTTTGAGGCCGACCTATTAAGGCACCACCCACCGTTCTTCCAGCATTTCTTCCTGAAGGAGGTTTGCTCCATGATTGGTGTCTCACTCAGAAAGATGAACTACGAACACTACAATAAGGTGGTGGAGATGGTGGAAGGTGACGCTACTTATAGACAAATAGAACTCACGGGAAAATGGACGGCATATCTCGATGGAGATATGCTTTGTTTTAGAAAGATCACCGCTCTGCCACGCACGCGGGGACCATCCTTTGAGCCGGTGGAGCTGACTCTCCCAGGTGCTACACAACTACCTGGCGGTCGAGAGATTAGGGCCGAGTTTATTGCCGCAAAAATAGAAGACGGCTTTCTTGAGAAATTTAAGGGTGAGAAAACACCCGATGAAGAGGTTTTAGACGCCGATAAGGTGGGAGGGAAACTGTGCGTCCGCACCCGCAGGGATGGCGACAGGTTCTGGCCCCTGGGCGTGGACGGTGAGAAGAAGTTGAAGGACTTCTTTATAGACACAAAGACACCTAGGTGGAGGAGGGACAGCATACTCATTGTCACCTCAAACGCCCACCCCGTCTGGGTGGTAGGACTCAGGATAGACGAGAGGGTGAAGATTACTACAGACACCAAGAGGGTATTGAAATTGTCGGTGCATTAAGGAGGGTACATATCCTTCTTGCCTTATACAAAATGTTGCCATTACTCGCTTTTCCTGCCCCGTAGAACCCTTTAGTTCCTTTAACCAACCACAGTTAAGCCGCCAAATCCCAAAGACCCCCCAGCCGGGTCTGTCCACTCCTGCGGAAGGTGTTGCCAAACCTCAACACTTATGAGTCTTGCCCGAGCTACGAACCAGAAGTTTTTTCAAATTCTTAGTGCATATGATTTCAACACTTACACCAAAGGGCTTACCTGTTCTCATAGATTGGTGTCTTTTTTGCGTAGTTCTTCTATTTAGATGACCTGTAAGGGCTAATTCATAATTTCTACTCGGGCTGTTCGGTTTTAAGTCTATCCTCGCAGTAGAATGTCGGTTGAACCTATAAAAGTTACAAAGGACGCTCCAATGAGAATATTCGTGGCCTTCCTTCTATTCGTAAGTGCCATTTCCATTTATTATTATACCAGTGGTAGTAATCCTAGCACCTGGGAAGCGTTTACCTCATCCAAAGGAAAATTTTCTGTGTCGTTCCCTGGCCATCCAATTGAGAATAGATTAATTGTCAATGATGAAAGCGGTCGCACGGAGGCGTATACGTTCACATCAAAACACGAAAGGGGAATGTTCGCAATTGCGTATGCAGACTATCCCATTCTAAATAACTTTGATGTCCTGGAATTGAAGGAATATACCAGTTTCTTACTCGACAGCACACGAGATAGCATGGTGGCCAATGTAAAGGGTAAGTTATTAAGCGAGCAAACAATCTCGTTTAGTGGTTACCCAGGAAGAGAAATAAAGATTGAGGCCCCTGATGGTATCATTGCCTTAGTAAGATCTTACCGAATTAAACAAAGATTATACGTATTACAGGTGGTGACTTGGCAAGAAAAAGTGTTTTCTGAAAGCGGTCTGAGATTTCTAGACTCTTTTCGAATCACGGGCTACTAAGAAATAATACTATTTGTCATTAGGTTCTAAAAGGGTTTAGGGATTCGGTGTCCCAAATGCACTACAGGCTACCGAAACCCCCTGTAGTACACTCTGGCCGGGCTATACAGGTTTAGGAGAAAGAGACTATTTAAGAAGGCAAGCTGAGGTAGGTAGTACCCCCACGGGGATTTGAACCCCGGTCTCTAGGCTGAGAACCTAGTATCCTGGGCCACTAGACGATGGGGGCTTGTATATGTAGGATTTATCTTGAGGCTAACTGCTGCTGTAGTTCTGTTAAAGCCTTCTCTGCGGAAATTTTCGCCTTGGTGAGGGATACTAACTCATTGGTAAGGTCTACAACCCTGGCCCTAAGCGTGTGCAACTCCCCGCTGATCCCGGATGTTACCTCATGTCCGGTGACTGCCAGCCCGAAGCCCAGATGAACAACTTTGTTCTCTCCATGTCCAGACGCCAGAGTAACTTCGGTAGATTCACTCTCACTCTTATAAAGAGAAGCTGATTCACCTCCAAGCTGTCTGGTAAGATCTCGTATCTTAGTCTCTGCCGCACGCACATCGAGGTCAAGCGCAGCAATCTTCTTCTCCATCTGGGCATTCTCTTCCTCTAGCGCTGCCAACTTTTCCTCTGCTGCAGCGAGGTCGGTCCTGGCTATCTTGAGGGCTTCGTTACTCTGTTGGAGTAGTCTCTCCGCTGCAGCTTTACCTACCGCAACCAACTCCGCTTCGTGCTTGAATTCCTCGAATTCTTCCTGAAGGGCCTCCATCTCCTCCTTTGCACTATCCAACTCCTCCTCCACAGCCTGCCTCGCAGCCGCTTCCTCTTGGGCCTTTAGCTGCACCTGTGGTATCTTTAGCATAGCCTCTTTCGAAAGGAGTATCCTTTCCTCTAGTTCTGTAACCCTCTGCTTATGCGTGCGATATTTGGAAGTGGCAGTAACTGCAAGGCCCAGGCTAAATATGGCCACTAATCCCATGATTATGGAAATGATGGTTAGTCCCTTAGAGCCTACAAGCATAGTCTTCTCCTTTCAGAATATCGCACCTCTTACCTCTCCTTCCGAGAACTATAAGACATAGAATCAAAACAAGGGCCTTGTTCCCCAGAAGTTAGCACTCACCTGTGCTGAAGAGCCCCTGCGAATCACAAATATTATCAACTCCATTATTAGATTTCAAGTATAAAACCTCTCCAAGATGTATTAGCTACAGATCTAGGTAACACCCCAATAGGTGAGATCTATTTCCCCCTCCCCCTTGATGGGGGAGGGTAGGGTGGGGGTGAGCAGTCAAGAGTAAATTGCATATTTCACCCTCCCCCTACCCCCCTCCCGTCGAGGGAGGGGGAGAAGGTAAGAACTGCCGAGGGAGGGGAAAGAGGCAAAGCCACCGAGTGAAGGAAGTGTTACTCGTGTTTATAGACTTCACAACAGCTTTTCCACGGGAGCTGTTTAGAGACATGGCAACCAGGCGACTAAGTTAGTACCACATAGAAGGATAAGAATTTAAGGAGATAGAGGGGATGTTTTAGCAAGTTGGGCACAACGGATGCCATCAGGATGCCAGCATTGGTTGCATGAGATGCAGGCCGACTTGGTCGCAAGCCCCTTCCTCAGCCTATCCACCAAATCGGGCTCCCTTATGAACGGTCGGCTCATGGAGATGAGGTCTGCCTTTTTATCTTCTATTATGGATGCCATCACCCCGATCGACCTGATGCCACCCACCGCAATGATTGGTGCAGAGACCGCCTTCTTGATTCTTTCCGCGTTGGAGACAAAATAGCCCTCCTTATCCGGTGAATCTATGTCTGTCTGGCAGGCACTGGGAAAGGACTCTGCGATGCCACCACTCGTCTCTATAGCGTCTATTCCCTCCTTATCCAACATCCTTGCAATCTCTACCGCCTCCCCTACACCCAGACCACCTTCTATACAGTCGTCGCTCTGGAGTTTTACAAATATAGGGTAGCTCTTCGCAGTATGGAGGCGACACGTCTTAAGTACTTCTATAACAATCCGTGCCCTGTTCTCAATGGCGCCTCCCCATTCGTCATCCCGGTGGTTGGTGTATGGGGACAGAAACTCGCTTAGGAGATAGCCGTGGGCGGCATGTATTTCTATACCGTCAAACCCCGCCTCCTGTGCCCTTCTTGCGGCCTGGCCGAAACAGTTGACCACGTCCCGTATGTCATCATGGGTCATCTCCCTGGGCGTAATATCGGTACTCTTGTCGGTTATGGGTGAAGGGCCAATAGGTGTGCTGCCACATATCTCCGGTTTTGTCTGGCGGCCCCCATGGGTTATCTGGAGCATTACCTTCGTATCATAGGGCTTGACCTTTTCTAGCAGTCGTTTGTAAGCAGGTATGAACTTGTCATCGTAGACTGCGGCTTGCTTCTTACTCGCCTTGCCGTCTCTCCTCACGTAGGCATGACCTGTTATTATCAGTCCCACCCCTCCACGAGCCAGTTCCTCATAAAGGGTGGCCTGTCTGTCAGTAACATAATCATTATTGTCAGTCATATACTCGTTTGTTGCAGAGCGGACAAATCGGTTGGGCAACGTGAGACTGTTTATATCTATCGGGCTGAAGAGCAATCTACTCATATCTTGAGACCCCTGAAAAAGTTTGTATGTAAACCTAGAGACGGTCTAAACTGGCCGATGGGTCGCCAGATGTGGGTCGCCACCGGAGGTGGACTTGTCACACCGTAGGCAGGCCTGCCTATAATACTATCTTCGGCATGACACCTCAGGTGTGGGATTTACCCCAACAACTAAAACATGAAATCAAAACACACTTTTCTGAACGGGTCTTCTGCTGCAAAAGTTTGCTGTCAATTAGGGTCTCATATAGCGGTCGTTATTCTATAAATTACATCTGTTTTTGCTGGGTATCATGCAGAGTAGCGTAAAAGGGTATTTACCCGTGTTTTTGAATTGGTGCTTCTCTCCCCTAGGTATAAACACCACGTCTCCTTCCTTGAGCGCCTTTTCGTCCTTACCATTAGCAACGGCACCCTCACCGCCCAGGATAAACATCTCGTGCTCCCAGGGATGTGTGTGCATGGGCGTGTGGCCGTCGGGTTCTATCTCGAAGTGTCTCATCACGAAGTTATCTGCACCTTTGTCCTCGGTTATCATCCAGCGAATCTTTACACCGCTGGCCCCTTCAACGATTGGTGCGGGGGGAATCTTCTTGAAATTAGATATAAACATGAGACGCCTCCTCTCTTACACAAGTCATCCTAAAGGAAAGCCGTAATCTTATCTAAATCCTTGAAGCTCGATATAGGGGTTGCACCCTGACTTAGTATAGACTCGTTGCCCATGGCGCTTGTGGGGGGCTTACTGTACTTGAGGGCAAAAGTCATTCTGCCAAGAGTCTTGGCATGGAAGAAGGTGTGGGCAGCGCCCCCACCGACATCCGTTTCTACTACAAATACGGCATCACTCAGGCTGGCAATAAGCCTGTTCCTGGAGAGGGCTGCACCTACTGACCATTCTTGGTTGGGAAAACTTTCAGAAATAATACTGTACCTACTGCTATTATGGGCATACGGCCTGAGCGTTGCCTTCCACACGAAATGGTCAAAGCCTGTAGGTATTACCATTATAGTGCGGCCAGGTTTCCCGGCTTGCACGGTTTCCATCGCGCCCAAATGCGCCGCTGTGTCAATACCGCGCGCATAGCCGCTTACAATTGTGGCGCCCTTCTGTGCCAACCTTCTGGCGGCTTCCACGGCGATGCGGTAGCCTTTGTCCGAAGGCCTTGTGGAACCAACTATTGCTACCGCCTTTTTATCCCTTTTTAGGTACTTACCTCTTATATATAATACCACAGGTGCGTTTTTTATCATCCGTATTTTTGAGGGGTAACCCCTGTGGGCAGGCGTTACTACTTTGATATTATTATAAGTCAGTATTTTTACAATGTTTACAATGTCTGCCAGCCTTTCTTTTGCATTGAAAATACCTTTTACCAGTTCATACCTCAGCCATGGGAGTGAATTCAGGTCCCTTTTCGAGGTCTCTAGCAGCACGGTCCTTGGGTCGCCGAATCTCTCCAGCAGCCTCCGGTAGGTTACCGGGCCAAGGCCCGGCACACTGTGCAGGGCCACCCAGTATATGACACGGTCAAGGTCTTTCATTTTCTGAATGCAGAGGCGGCTCTGCCTGAGGCGGACAGCCATCCCCATAGATGAAATAGGCGACAGGGTCAAGCCCCTTCTCCCCTCGCCTAGACCTCAAGTGCATCCCTTAACCCATCTCCCAGGAAGTTGAGTGCAAACAGCGTGGTAGCCAGTGCCACCCCTGGAAATACTACCAGCCACCAGTATGTCCTGACCGGGGTAATAAGGGCCATCCCATCGGCGGCCAGGCTACCCCAACTTGATGCGGGAGGCTGCACGCCCAAACCCAGGAAACTTAGAAATGCCTCCTCCAGCATCACCGAGGGAACGGTCAGGGTGGCATATACTACTACAGGCCCCATGAGATTCGGCAGCAGGTGACATATTATTATCCTTGCATTACTAGCGCCCAGCGCCCTTGCAGCCTCCACAAATTCCCTTTCCTTCAGCATAATCACCTGCCCCCTGACAATCCTGGCCATGGTAAGCCACTGGACCGCTCCCAGGGCAATAAAGAGTACATAGATGCTCCTGCCCACGATTGTCATTACAAGTATCACAAAAAATATAAATGGCAGTCCGTAGAGGATGTCCACGATACGCATCATGATACTGTCGGTCTTTCCACCCAAAAAACCTGCTATGGAGCCGTAGGTCACCCCAATTACAAGACTCACCGCTGCACCGGCCAGACCTACTGCCAGTGATATCCTGCCCCCATATAGCACTCGCGTCATGAGGTCGCGACCCTTACTGTCCGTGCCTATCCAATGTTTGAGACTGGGGCCCTGATACTGCTCTCCCAGGCTCTGCTCCTCATAGGTGTAGGGCGCTATGAGGGGTGTTAGGAGGATTATTATGCCGATAAAGATTATGAACGCCCCTCCTACCATGGCTGGCTTGTTCTTCACGAGCCGTCTTAGGGCACTTCTTCGGTATCTGTATTCACCCATATGTCTCTCTAAAATCTCACCCGCGGGTCTATAAAGGAGTAGACAACGTCCACAATAAGGTTAAAAAGCACAAGAAGGAAGCTGTACAGTAGCACGGTGCCCATCACTAGGGTGTAGTCTCTGTTTAGTGCTGCATTGACAAAGTGGGTGCCGAGGCCTGGTATTGCAAATATTTTCTCAACCACTATGGAGCCGGTCAGCACGGCAGCGGTGGCAGGGCCCATGTAGGATACTATGGGGGTGATGGCGTTCTTCAGTGCGTGGCGGGTGACCACCTGAAACTCCGTGAGACCTTTTGCCCTGGCCGTGCGTATGTGGTGCTGAGAAAGCACATCCAGCATACTGGCCCTCATTAGTCTGGCAATATATGCAGTGAACGGTGCCGCCAGGGTCAGGACCGGCAGTACCATGTGCCCCGGCCCTCCCCATCCCGCCGCTGGAAAGAGCGGAAGCTTAAAACAGAATATTAACAACAAAATCAGGCCGAGAAAGAAATTCGGCAGAGATATACCCAGCATGGTCACCGACATTGTAGCAAAATCAAGGGCGGAGTGTTTCTTAACAGCCGCAAAGGTGCCAGCACTTACACCCACGATAAGCGCCAATGAGAGGGCGTAGAGGCCCAACATGAGTGATATGGGGAAGGACTGGGCAATTATCTCATTAACGCTCCGGTTTCTGTACTTGAAGGAAGGCCCTAGGTCACCCTTTATGAGGCCACCCATGTAGATGAGGTATTGGACCCCAAGAGGCTTATCCAGATGGTATTTAGCCCTCAAGTTTTTCTCTACGGCCTCGGGTAGGTTTCTCTCTTTATCGAATGGCCCACCTGGGGCAAACCTCATCAGGAAGAAGCTTGCAGTTGCTATTATGAATAAGACAATGCTCAGCCATGCAATCCTTCGGAGTATATAGGCAGTTAACGGTTGACCCCTTCCCACCTAGCTCGCCTCCTTGTCTATCCAGATGTATTTCCAAGGGTGCATGTTAAGGATGTTGGGATAGACACCCCTTACATAGGGCCTGTAGATGTTAAAGCTGACGTGGTAGTAGATGGGCAGTATAGGCAGCCCTTCTTCCACAAGGATTCTTTCTGCCTCACGGAATATCTCCATACGTTTTTTCCTATCCCTTTCTTCTGCTGCAGCTTCTACAAGCTGGTCATAGCGATGGCTACTCCAGCCCGTCCTGTTATTTCCGCCGTCTGTTACAAACATATCAAGGAAGGTGTTGGGGTCGACATAATCTCCTATCCAGTTTCCCCTGGCAATCTGGTAATCGAGGTTCTTGACCGTAGAGAGAAAGACCTTCCACTCTTGGTTTACAAGCGTGACATCAATCCCCAGGTATTTCTTCCACATCTGTTGAATGACCTCGGCTATGTCTTTATTGGCCTCACTGGTATTAAATAGGAACTCGGTCCTTGGAAAACCCCGTCCCCCCGGGTAGCCTGCCTCCGCTAGGAGTATTTGGGCCATCTTGGGATTAAATGGTAGCCCCTCGGGTGGCTGGTAGTCTGGCATCCCTGGTGGAACCAGGGTTGTGGCGGGCACCTCACCCCCCTTGGTAACGTAGTTTACAATTCCCTCCCTATCAATGGCCATGGCCAGGGCCTTCCTGACCCGAACATCGTCAAAGGGAGGGGCACTCACGTTGAAGCGCAGGAAGTAGGTGGCAAGATACACGTTGGTGTGGTAGTCTCCTCGCTCTCTGAGCACCTCAACAAGGGGCAGGGGGAGGCCAAAGAGGTAGTCTGCACCACCCGTTTCGTACACATTGAAGCCCGTGTTTATGCTCTCTATACTCAGGGCATCGATGGACTGGAGCTTCACATGCTGGGCATCCCAGTACAGGTGGTTCTTTTCCATGCGAACCTTGTCGTTTATCCTCCACTCCGCCAGGCGAAAGGGGCCATTGGAGACCAAGTTCTCAGGCCGTACCCAGTCATCGCCGTATGTTTCTACACATTTTTTGTTGACGGGCATTAGGGTTGGGAAGCTGGTCAGGTCGAGGAAAAAGGCTGTGGACCTCTCAAGCTGAACCTCCAGGGTGTAGTCGTCAAGGGCGTGTACACCCACCTGTGAGAAGTCGGTGAGTGTACCCTCATTGAATGCACGGGCGTTTTTTATGTAATATAGCTGGTAGGCATAATCTGCCGCTGTCATTGGGTCGAGTGCCCTCTTCCATGAGTATACAAAGTCATGGGCAGTAAGTGGCTCGCCGTTATTCCAGCATGACTTTCTGAGGTGAAATGTATATGTCAGACCGTCCTCTGAGACAGTCCAATCGCTGGCTATCCCTGGTGTGGGTGAGAGGTCTTGGGGATGGTACTGGGTAAGTCCCTCAAAGAGTGCTGCCACAATCCTCCCCTCCAGTGCACCAGTGAGGAGGGCCGGGTCGAGGGTCTCTGGTTCCGGGCCACTTACATAGGTGAACTCCGCCCGTTCGTGTCTGTGAGTGGTAAAGGTGATGACGGTACACAGGATGATGGGCACTATGACGATGGGTAAGAGTACCTTGAGCATACCTAGAAACCTTTGAAAAACCCTGCACAACTGTCATTTTAATGTAGCGTGCGAGCTTGCTCGCACGTTAACGTGGCAGCAAGCTGCCACGCTACACACCACACGCTCAGAATGACGCAAGGTATTTGAGGACTTTTGCAGGGCTCCTACCTACTTCAGAACGACCTTTACCACAAGAGAATGAGTTGGTATCATGTCCGCATGGTATTTTATCAATTTTTTCATATTTTTTAATACAGATTCCACATTTTTAATTGTAGGGTGTCTCGGCATACCCCACGTGCTA
>JBHIBD010000020.1:0-34731 GCA_046758865.1 Candidatus Brocadiales bacterium
TAACAGCTAACGCCCCTTTATTCAATATTGCAATGTACTATCAGGGTGCTAAAATACCTCATTATTGCCGTAGCGTAACCTTAGACGTCATTCTAGAGACGCCAATGATGCAAGAGTTGTTAAACGTCATTCAATCATTCAAGAACTGGCCTCTGTGGGGGAAGGCACTTGCAGGCATTTCAGTTGTTGCTGCACTCTTTGGAATCATAAGTTTTCTTTTACAAATATACGATAGAGTAAAGGGCCCTGAGCGGCAAAAGAATATAATTAAAGAAGCGCTTAAGGAAGTAGGTCTGGTCCCGCCCATAACCATTGAGAGGTTTGAAAGGCAACTGGATACTTTTAAGAAAAAGGTTGCTAGCCAGCGGCTTGAGAATGCAATACTTTATTTTAAACTAGGCACGGAAAGACGTGATGATAAAAAATATGAAGAAGCCGTAGATAACTTCCAAAAAGCTCTTGAACTACTCCCACCGGATACGGACGTGGCAGCAGCTGTACAATTTAACCTAGGCATTGCATACGGCGACTTAGCAGATATAAAAGACAGAGAGAAGAGCTTAGAGCTTGCCACTAATGCATTTAGTAGTGCACTAAAGGTGTACACACCAGAAAAAGATGCAAAAACCCATGCGGGTGTCAAGTTTAACCTAGGCCGCATTTACCTTTTAAAAGCAGATATGTACTGTGAAAAGGAAGATATTAAGCAAATAAAAAAGTCCCTCAAAATGGCTGAGACCTCATTTACTGAAAGTCTCGAGTTATTCAGAAAACAGGGTATGAAACACTGGGAAGAAGAAGCGGACAAGCAACTTACTGTAGTCAGGGAACTTATTGACCAAGTAGAGAAGATCCTTACCGCAATACAGTGAAATAGGTTACACGCCGCTCCTCTGGAGTGTCCCTGGTCAAGGCAAGAAACCTTGGGTGAAGGGTTTTACGCCCCTTATGCCTGCTGGGCGCTGGCCACTGCTGCTGCTGGTACACCATCCAACAGTCCGTATTTCTTTATATTCTCGTCGGCGATTTGCTGGATCTTTTTTATTTCATCTCCTCCGCCAGGTTTTTTGAAGAGGTGTTTGAAGCGCCCTTGTGTCTTGAGGTATTCCGTGACGGGCTTTTGGGGTTTGGGTATCTTCCTCACCTTTGTTACGACGCTGTTCTCCATCTCGAAGATGGGATAAAGGCCCGTTTCAGCCGCCAGCTTTGCCACCTTTACTGTCATGGCTGGGTCACTCTTCCATCCCGGAGGGCATGGCACATGTATTTGAAGGTATTTTGGGCCTTTTATGGTCAGGGCCTTTTTCACCTTTCTTTCAATGTCTTTTGGGTATGCAACCGTGGCCGTGGCAATGTAGACGGCGCCGTGGGCAGCAGCTATGCCGGGCATATCTTTCTTGCGCAGAGGGTTTCCCCAGGATGCCTTTCCTGCCGGACTGGTGCGAGTATCGCAGTCGAAGGGTGTAAGGCCGCTCCTCTGCACGCCTGTGTTCATGTAAGCTTCGTTATCATAGCAGACATAGAGTATATCATGCCCACGTTCGAGCATACCACTTAGGGACTGTAGCCCTATGTCGGCCGTGCCGCCGTCTCCGCCTTGGGCGATTACTTTTGCCTCACCTTCCCTGCCTAGGGCCTTCAGAGCAGCCTCTATGCCCGATGCGACGGCCGCAGAGTTTTCAAACAAGGAGTGTATAAATGGTACACCCCAGGCAGACTGGGGCCAGCGTGTAGTAAAGACCTCGAGACAGCCAGTGGCATCTGTGGTAATTATGTTGGGGCCGGCCGCATCCAGCACCAGCCTTGCACCCATGGCCTCTCCGCAGCCAGAGCATGCAGTGTGCCCAGCCAATAGCAGGTGCTTGTCCATAAATTTATCCTCCTATCAGGGCCTCTTTTAGGTCAACAAATTTGTCCTCTCGGCTGACCGCTGCCCTGTTATCTATTACATTTACTATGGTTTCTACGTTTATATCCCTGCCGCCCAGGCCTATAATGTGTCCCTTTATTTGCGGCACAAGTTCTCTGCCGCAGAAGGCGGCCCTGACCTCAGTCGCCAGCACGCCTCCAGAGCCTGGGGAAAAGGCCCTATCCAGCACCAAGACCTCTTGGGCCCCTTCTAGGGCCTTGCATATCTCCTCCTTTGGGAAGGGACGGAATGTCCTTACCTTGAGCACGCCGACCTTCTGACCCTCCTTTCTCAGTTTATCTACGGCCTCTCTTATGGTGCTAATTATCGAACCCATGGCCACCAGGATTACCTCTGCATCCTTCGTCATATAGTTGTCTGTAAAGACCCCTTGATATCTTCCAATCTTCTTCTTAAATTCCATGGCAACGTCCTCTATTACCTGGGCAGAGTCCGTGAGAGCCTTGTCCAGTTGGTAACGAACCTCCATGTATGCGTCCGGACCCAGCATAGCACCATAGGTCAGGGGGTTCTTTGGGGTCAGATAGTGTTGAGGGTTATAAGGTGGAAGAAACTCGTCTGCCTCTGCCTGGGAGATAAGCTCTACTGGCTCATAGGCATGTGTGAGTACGAAACCGTCCATGCATACCATTACGGGTAGCATGACGTCTGGGTGTTCTGCTATTCGGAAGGCCTGGAGGTGTAGGTCGCTGGCCTCTTGGATATCTTCGGCGTAGAGCTGTATCCAGGCTGCATCTCTAACAGAGATAGAGTCCTGTTGGTCGTTCCAGATATTTATGGGCGATGATATTGCCCTGTTGGCGCAGGTAAGTACTACTGGTAATCTCATACCAGATATGTTGAAAAGCACTTCTGCCATCAACAGCATACCCTGGGAGGTGGTAGCGGTATATGCGCGTGCCCCTGTGGCACTGGCCCCTAAGACCACGGATGCTGCGGAGAATTCGCTCTCCACGTTTACATACTCGGCCTTAAGGAGGCCATTGGCCACCATGGCAGATAATTCCTCAACGATATGGGTCTGTGGTGTTATTGGATACGCCGAGATCACGTTGGGTCTGCAAACCCTAACCGTCTCTGCAACGGCCTTAGAGCCTTCGGTAAAAGTTTTCGCCACGTCTATTTCTCCTCAATTACCATTTCTATGTCGTCCACGGGGCACTCTTCAGCACAGAGACCGCACCCCTTACAGTAGTTGGGGTCGAAGTTAAAATTTTTCTCCGATATGCGGAAAACACAGCCTTCTGGGCAAATCGTGGCGCACATCCTGCAATCTATGCAGGTCTTGTGCAAATAGACTGGTCTATAGTTTCTCCATGTACCTGTATGATTCTCCAGGCTTGTGCCGGGCTGGACAATCCCGCCTTGGACAATCTTCATCGCTTCTTCTCCTTTATGAAATCAAATCCCTTTTGGGCAGCCGCGAGGTTCTTTTTTGCAATTTCACTGGGGAACCTGTGCTCAATCGCCTTGCGTATGCCATCGAGGCTTATCTGGCCACTGGCAGCGGCAAAGGCACCCAGGATAGCGGTGTTTACTATCGGCATGCCCAAGGTCTCAATAGCCAGTTCTGCAGCCGGAACGGTCTTTACCTGGGAATTCACATTTAACCCGAGCTCATTTGGCATCTTCTTTGTGTTTACTATTACGAGTCCCCCTGGCTTTAGACCGTCCAGCACGGGCACAGTTCCCAGTAGTGTCAGGTCTTGGACAATGATGTAGTCAGGGTGAAGGATTGGTGTCCTGATCCGGATTGGCTTATCGCTTATCCTTACGTATGTGGTTACAGGTGACCCTGTCCTTTCCGAACCAAATGATGGTAGGGCCTGTGCGTATTTACCATCGCTAAATGCCGCAAAACCAATTAGTTCGCCAGAGGTTACAACGCCTTGTCCTCCGCGACCATGAATCCTTATCTCTATCATTTCTCCTCCTCTGGGACTGTCCACACAGCACAGCAAAGCAAGGTGACTTGGATTGTGTATATACTCATGCCGTGGCGTGGATAAGTATACATCTACTTTATATCATTTTGGGGGCTTTATCAATATATTTTTGCGTGCAGTTTTGTCTTTAAAAGGATGCCACAAGCACTTTCCTGTTCTCTTTGGTTGTGTTACAAGAGGTGCGTGAGGGAAAGAATACCATATTGACCTGCTCGTGGTCTTCTGCGAAGGCGGAAGAAAAGTACAGAGCGAGGGGCCTTTGAGCGACTATCAAATCATTCTTCGTCAAATATCTCAAAGGAGCAATTGGCCGTCTCCATCAGCTTGTTTATATCCGAGCCTAGGATAAAACGCGAGAGACTGGAGCGCTTTTTCCTGGTGACGATGGCGGTCTGTATTTTTCTCTCCGTTAAGAGTTTTTCACACTCCTCAAAGAAATCACCCTCACGAAACACGGTATCACAAGGCACGCTCTCTTTGTCGGCCATTGCCTTAATCTCTTTTAGGAGGGCCTTGCCTCTGTCCTCATACTCCTCGATAATATGTTTATATGCCTCCTCGCTGGGCTTATAGCCCAAATAGGCCTCGTCCTCCAGCTTCTTAAAGATGCTTTCCGGGAGCTTACTATCCATGACAAATAGGACCAGTAGTTGTGAATTCCTCTTTCTAGCCATTTCGATGGCATAATTTATTGACCTGCAAGAGAGCCTCTGGGTGGATATTATAAGGAGGATATTTTCCATAAAATTATTATATCAAACTATTGTATGACATTGTACCCAAGGAATGGCCAGTAAAATTTGGCCACCAACATAAACACCACCCAGGCAATTATGTTCATGCACAGGCCGGCCTTTATGAAGTCACTTCTGCTGAGAAACCCTGAAGAGTATGCAATAGCAGTGGCAGGGGAGCCCATAGGCAGCATAAAGGCCAGTCCTGCGGACAGGGTCACAGTAAAAGTAATTGCTTCAGGAGATATACCATATGTGTGTGAAATATTCAAGCATACAGGTAACAACACAGCCACCACCGCAGTGTTGCTCATTACTTCTGTCAGGAATTTAGCCAGTAATGCCATAATGGCCACCAGCAGCAAGGGGTGCTCAGTGACATTTCCCACCAATATGTTAGTTAGCCAGGGTGCAGCTCCCGAAGTATTCATTGCACTGCCCAGTGCAATGGCCCCACCATACATCAATATGATACCCCAGTTTACGCTCTCCTCCACCTGTTTCCACTCTACCAACCTGAGTACGAACAGGAGCACGACTGCCCCGAGTGCAGTGTTAGCGAGCCCTATCTGCTCCCTGAAGAATATCCAGCAGAAAATAGTTGCCACCATTATCCCCGACACCACATAGGCCCTCGGGGGCAGTTTTCCCATTGTCTTTCTTTTCTGCATCAGGGTATTGTGGGCAACACTGATATCATTTATCTCACAGGGAAAAAATATGCGGAAGACAATCTCCCCGAAAAATAGCATTATGAGCACAATTGGCATATCCGCCACCATCCACTGCAAGAAGCCCATCTTCACCCCACTGACCTCCTCCAGCATTGCTATGGCCAGAGGTGCCCTTGCTCCGCCAAGGAAAGTGGCTATACCGCCTATTACGCAACCCCAGCACATGGCCAGGAAGAGGGTTTTCCCGTAATTGCTTCTCATAGGTATAAGCCTCTGTGCCATCGCAAGCTCAAAGACGATTAGATACATCATGGCCGCCACAGCGTGCTCGGACATCCAAAAGGACATAAAGGCACAGAAGAGGTATATAGTACACCTGAGAGTGAGAGGGCTCTTGCCAAAGGATGCAAGAAAGAACATTGCCATACGGGAGCTTATGCCATGCTGTGCCAGAATTGCCGCCAGTATGAATGCGCCCAGAATGAAAAAGACTGCCTCGTTACCAAAAAGCGCATACGCCTCCTTGGTCTCCATTACACCAAGGAGAGATATCAACAGGATAGCCAGTATGCTGGTTATGTGTAGGGGGATTACGTGACTTATCCACAGACCGGCACAGAGAACAAAGATGGACAGGGTCTTCTGGCCCTCCAGGGTTAAACCCTCAGGAGTGGGCAACAGGAGTGTTGCTACCGCAGCGGCAAAGAGGTATATAATTATCTGATAGGCGACGTGTCGCTTTAAAAACCTACCTGCCCTTGTTAGGCTCGACCTGAACCCGGCCTCCCTCTCTATACGCATACGCTTCTTTTCTAGGACGTGTTCGAGGTTTGATTTGGCCATTTGTACCCCTAAAGGTTCAAAGAAAAATGTCCACTAGACAAGTAGACTTTACTTGAAAAAATTTTTAGCCCCTCTATCTGAGGTTATTCAGGGTATTTACACGTTGTAATAGGTCAGCTAAGGTAGTATCGTCTAAGACCCTGGCAACGGCGTTCCTAACGTCTTGCATAACACTCTTTACGGCACAGCCAATCTCCGCCGGACAGCTTTCATATTCAACGCGGCTTACACAGCCCATAGGGGCTATCGTGCCATCAAGGACTCTTATTACCTCACCCAATGTAATCTGCTCGGGCGGTCTGGCTAGGCTGTAGCCACCTTTTAGACCCATCTTACTGCGAAGGATTCCTGCCTTCCTGAGGGAAAGAAGGATACTTTCAAGGAACTTGGTGGGCAGTTTTTCCATCGAAGATATCTCTTTAATCTGCACAGAACCCTTTTTATGTCTTAGGGATAGATACAGGAGGGCTCTCAGGGCATAGTCTGTCTTTTTTGATAGTTTCACAAGTTTTCCCTATCTTTATAACAAATTCTACAGAATTTGTAGACATTATATTAATTTCCACCCCACTGTCAAGACTTTTTTAAAAGGGGATTGCGAATGCGCTAAGGGGTGCACCAACGATACGGGAAAAAATGGGTATTGCAGAGTATCATGCCAGAGACAAATTTCCGCCAGAAACAATGTGTAGCCACCGGAACTGTCCCTACCTTATCTTGTACTTGCCTCTCAAAGTGAATGGCCACAACGGGTCAACTATTTGAAGGAGACACTGATACCCTTTGGGAGGCGTGTTAGGGTTTGACAACGTGAACGTTTTGTTTAAAATACTTTCTACTTATTTTTATGCTGGAGGCATAATAAGGAGTGGAGCAGGGTGAAGGTTGCGTTTCTAAATCCACCATCATATGAAGATTTCGACGGTGGAGCGGGTTCCCGCTACCAGGCAACACGGGAGGTAACCAGCTTTTGGTATCCGACCTGGCTGTGCTACCCGGCAGGTATGATTCCCGGGAGTCGGGTAATTGACGCACCTGCCGAACACCTTAATCTTGAAAGAACCCTCTCCATTGTAAAGGACTTTGAACTTGTTGTCCTATACACAAGTACTGCCTCCTTTGCAATGGATGTTAAGACTGCCGAAACAATAAAGACCACAAATAGAAACGCCAAGGTTGCCCTTGTGGGTCCGCACATAAGTATATTGCCTGATGAAGCACTCAAGGTATCTGATGCGATAGACTTCGTGTGCAGGCGTGAGTTTGATTATTCTATAAAGGAGTTTGCTGAAGGGAAACCGCTCAGCGAGATAGATGGTATAAGCTATAGGAGTAACGGCAATATTGTTCACAATAATAACAGGGAATATATTAGGGACCTGGATGCCCTTCCGTTTGTGGTCGAGGTCTATAAGAGAGACCTTGACATCCGTAATTATCACATTCCATATCTCCGCCATCCGTATGTTTCCATTTATACGGGCAGGGGGTGTCCCGCTCAGTGCATCTTCTGTCTCTGGCCACAGACTTTTACTGGCAACACTTATAGGGTAAGGAGCCCGGATAATGTTGTAGAAGAGGTAAGGCTGGCCCTTAAATACTTTCCTGAGGCGAAAGAGATATTTTTCGATGATGATACCTTTACCGCAAATAGTGCCAGGGCACGAGAGCTTGCCACGAAACTGAAGCCCCTTGACATCACTTGGAGCACCACCAGCCGTGCCACCACGGACGTTGAAACCCTGAAGGCAATGAAGGACTCCGGCCTAAGGCTCCTGGTGGTGGGGTACGAGACTGGCAGTCAGGAAATTCTTAATAATGTGAAAAAAGGTGTGACACTTGAGCAAGTCGAGGAGTTTACGAGGAATTGCCAAAGGCTCAAGATACAGATTCACGGTGCGTTTATACTGGGTCTGCCCGAGGAGACCCCAGGGACCGTTGAGGAGTCTATCCGTTTTGCATGTAAGCTTAACCCGGATACAATCCAGGTCTCTCTTGCCTCACCTTACCCAGGCACACAGCTGTATGAATTATGCAGGGACAAGGGATACCTTGTGGAGGACAACTTAGTAAGCGAAAGAGGCTACCAGAAATGCAGCGTGCAGTACCCTGGTATGAGCAGCATGGAAATATACAATGCGGTCGAGAGATTCTACAAGAGATTCTACTATAGACCCAGGTTTATAGGAAAGACGCTAATAAAGATGCTGTTCGACAAACAGGAGAGGAGAAGGATACTCAAAGAAGGGGCAGAGTTCAAGGAGTTTCTGTCCAGGAGGAAGGAGATAGTAAAGGGCAAGACATGTTAGGCCTGAATGGTTACAGGAAGAATCTTGGGCTGATAAAGGAGGCCGTGGTCAACGGTGGCCCCAGCTTCATCAATTTTGCCCTGACTAATGCCTGTAACGCCAAGTGTAGCTTCTGCTCCTTCCCTGACATAGCGTCCAAGGACTGGGTCTTTGTCGATACCGACCGAGCAAAGGAGGCCCTGGACATCCTTTATGGGCGTGGCGTCCGGTACATAACCTATGTGGGCGGCGAGCCCCTGTTGCACCCTGGCTTCTTTGATATAATTAGCTATTCTGTTGACAAGGGCATTGTCTCCATGATGTCCACTAACGGTGTATATCTCACCCCTGAGAACATCCGGGCCATGAAGGACTCTGGGCTCAGCACTATTTTCATCTCCATTGACGCAACCTCTGTTGAGGAGCACGAGAAGAACCGTGGGTTGCCTGGTGTGTGTAAGACCATCCAGAAGGCTATGCCCCAGATAAAGGAGTCCGGGTTAAATCCCATCGTATCAGTTACTATAAGTAGGCTCATAAAAGACTATACGAAACTCCCTGATTTCTTGAAGGAGTTGGGTTTTAGTAAGCTAACCTTCTCTTACCCGATGATGAGATACGCCGATTCTTACGCTGGCTCCAATCCAACAACGCTTATAGACTACACGCCAGAGGAGATAATACAGGTATTAAACGATATTAAGGCCCTAAAGGCCCAACTTAATGTAGTAAATCCTACGGCAGCCATTGACGACATGATAAGGTTTTTTAACGGAGAGGGTGCAAGGTTTCTCTGCCTTGGGGGATATAAATCGTTCTATGTCGACTGGCTCCTGGACGTCTATCCCTGCCAGACCCTGAATCAGAAGATGGGCAACATCTACGAGTTTGTCGACGTGCCCTTCAAGCGGCTGAACTGTAATCTGTGTATAAACGAATGTTACAGGGAGCCGAGCCTGATGCAGTATGTGGCCATCTCTGTGAGTGATGCCGGCTCCGCCTTTCGAAAGGGCAGGATACGGGAGGGGTTGGGGAAGCTCTGGGACAGGAACAACCTCACTTCCCTGTGGGCCAGCATAGAGGAGTGGAGAGACGCTGGCAGGATATAGTGAAGGCTCTTATAGTAACGGCTGATGATTTTGGCATATCTCGCAATACAAATGAGGCTATAATCAGGGCCTTCAGGGAGGGGATACTAACCAGCGCAAGCCTGGTGGTAAGTGGGCCCGCCTTTGAGCATGCGGTGGAGCTAGCGAAGGCAAACCCTGGGCTTAGCGTGGGTCTTCACATAGTGCTGGTTCAGGGAAAATCCGTACTCCCCCACAAAAGAATACCCAGCCTGGTCGATAGGGACAACAACTTCACTGATAATTCGGTGCTTGCCGGACTAAGGTACTTTTTCAGTCCGACCGCTGTTAGGGAGATTCGAGACGAGCTTAAAGCACAGCTGGAAAGATTCCTATCCACCGGCCTTCAGCTCGATTTCATTAATGGCCATCTTAATATACATGTCCACCCCAGGGTATTCGAGATAATCCTGGAGCTCGCCAAGGGGCTAGAGACAAAGAATTTCAGACTCCCAAGAGATGGACTCTTCTGCGCACTGAAGTACGACAGGACCAGGATTATCTCTAAGCTCTTGCATTATATTATGTTTACGATACTGTCAAGGCGCTGTATAGGTGCCTTGAGGGGTAATGGGTTTCTCTTCACCGACAGGGTGTATGGACTGCTTCAGAGTGGGGATATGAACGCTAGATATGTTACTTCTCTTATAAAAAACATGTCGCAGGGGATAAATGAGGTGTATTTCCATCCATGTATTATGCCATGTACTGAGTACTCCAGGTGGATGCCTGATTACCACCCGGAAGAGGAGCTTAACATGTTAACAAGTAAAGAAATAAGTGAATTATTATACGCCAATTCTATATGTCTTGCGAATTACACAGTACTGAGAGAGAAGAACTGAACATTAAAGCCATTGCTAATACTTAATGGTCTAGAACTCAGCAGTTACCATTACTCTCTCGTTACCATTCCTCCCTCACGGAGGCGGAAGGTGTTGCCTCTCCATGCGACCTCGTGCACAAAGAGTCCCCAACACCAGATGACGAAGATTGCCAAATCCAACAGGGGCAGAAGGAAGAAGTAGCCAAGACCCCTTTTCTCTTTAAAGTATTTGATGTTGATAATTAAGGTAGTGAAGTACCTGGCGAACAAGTGCGAGAAGAACAGGGCTACCGAAAAGCTCGAAAAGTTACTTATTATTAAGAATAATATGGAGAAGGGAGTCCCCATGGTAAAAATCCGGAAAAAATAACCCTTGGGGCGACACACCCTGATTGTGCTGACCCATCTCAATAGATGTATTATCTGGTCCCAGAAGTTGTACTTCTGCAGTGCAGTGAGCACCACGTAGTTTGAAACATGTAACCTATAACCCGCATCAATTACCCGTTGTCCTATTTGGTAGTCTTCTGCAATATAATCTGCCAGAGAAGGAAACCCACCTATTTCTTCCAGTACCTTCTTCTTTATGACAATGGTAGCTCCATAACCAAAGTTCATGCCCAGGGTATGGGCCACAAGTGCCGAGGGTATGAAATTGTCGTTAACAAAGAAGGTTCCAATTGCGGAGGCAAGACCAGGGGAGTTTCTGACCTTATAGACACAGGTTGTCCCCCCTACGCTGGGGTCTTTCAGTTCAGAGACGACCCTCCGTAAATAATCTGGTCCCACCTTAGTGTCACTATCGTTTATAACAATGACATCGTGTTTCGCCTTGTCGTACATATTATTCAGATTGCTGACCTTCAGGTTGGGACCTATGGCCTTTCCTGAAATTACGAATTCTACGTCCTTCTCTGGGAACTCCTTTCTAAGTCTTTCCACAACAGATATCACCGGATCGCTATCGTTGTTTACACCAAAGATTATTTGATAGCTTGGGTAGTCCTGATTCAGGTGGCTGAGAAGATTCTCAAAGATTCCATCCTCTAACCCGTTCAAGGGCTTAAGTACGGTTACTGGCGGCAGGTAGTTTCCACCCCCTGGTTTTTGTCTAAAGAAACGCATAATGCAGTAAAGGGAGAAGAAATAGTACAGTATAGAGATAAAAACTATTGATGCTACAAGGAGCTTAAGAATGGAGATAATCATATAAGATACTCATATTACACTTATGTAGTGGAAAATTCTATTGACAATCTCGACCCCCGAAAATATACATAATATTACTGAAACCACAAGGAATTAGGGGAAGAACATACTTCCACTATAAGGTCATGAGCAAAGGTATGATATGCCATATATAACCATATATGTCTTGGTTGTCAAGGAACAGATTTCCTTGATAAAGAAAGGGGCGCCATGGACTGGGGAACTCATGTTGTACTAGCTGCAAAGTTACTTGAGAGTTGCGGTCTTGATAAGGGGACCGCCATATATTCAATAATTCCCGTGATAGACAAAGAACCTCCACACTTCCACAGGGTTTATGCACATATCTTGGCCAATCAGCCTGGATTTCTTGATGCGGCCATGGAGATATTTGGTAGCAAAGAGATAAAGGAGAGGGATTTTCAGGCACTCAATAAGAGGGTAGAAGATAAGGTGCAAGATTTAAGGCGCAAGTTAGGGTCAATGCAGTCAGACGGTTATGAAGAAAGGTACCGAATAGAGAACAAGATATATGCCTACAAGAGGATATCTGAAGAGGTCCCAGTATTTATCAGACATGCTGATACTGCTGGAGATATAGTAGGTGATAGGAGTGTTCGGGACATAAGCCGACACAAGATGAGTGCCGCAGTCAGCTTGCTAAGTCACATATACTTTGACCTTTGGAACAACCCGGTTCAAGTCTTTCTTCCCGAATGCTCATATTGCTCGGCCCAGTGGGAATTCTGGATGGACATAGACTACATGAAGTTTCGCTCAGAGTTCTACAAACCTGCCAGCATAAATACATTCAGAAGAAAGATAGCTGCCTCCCCGGTATGGAACAAGAAGCTAAAGCCGGAGGCTATGATAAAGGCAATAATTATAAGACTTGGTGAGGTTGGCAGACCGAATATCCCCTATGAAGTGGTGGACCAAGGCATCAGGGATTTTATGAGATACATGGACATAAATGAATACCAAAGGGTTGATAATGAATTGGCATTCTGCCATGAGCTGGAGAACACCATTCGGGAGAGTATATACAGGCAATACGAGAGACCCAACAATAATACCACCCGCTAGAGGAGTTCTAGGTGCTGCATTCTGAGGAATTTGTAAGGATTTTGAAAGGAGCGGGTTATAACTTTTTTACAGGCGTGCCCTGTTCCCTCATTAGTGATGTAATTCTCCTCCTTGAAGAAGACCCCAATGTCCCATACATCCCTGCGGTAAGGGAAGATATTGCTGTAGGCCTGGCCGCTGGTGCATATTTGGGGGGGAAGATTCCTTGCGTACTTATGCAGAACTCGGGGCTGGGCCAGTGTTTGAATGACCTGGCATCTCTAAACCTCATTTACAGGATCCCGAGCCTACTTATAGTGACCTGGCGGGGGTACAAGGGTCATGATGCCCCAGAACACGAGGTAATGGGAAAGGCTTCAACCAAGTTCTTAGACTCCGTTAACCTGCCCTACAAGAGGCTTACCCAGAAGAACGTAGAAGAGGCTGTGAAATGGTCTCGCCAGGTAATTTCTCAAAAGAAGGTTCCAGCAGCTCTACTCATTCCCAAAGGTGTTTTAAAATGAAGATAACTCAAGCTGTAAGAATGATTATGAAACAACTCGGGAATGAACTGCTAATAGCTGCAAACGGTAGGATATGCCGTGAGGCATTCACCCTCAAGGACAGGGTTGAGAATTTTTATGTGATTGGCTCCATGGGACTGGCCTCAGCAATCGCATTGGGTCTTGCACTAAATAAGCCAAAACGCAAGGTGGTAATATTAGACGGCGACGGTAACCTGCTTATGAACCTGGGGATTTTGGCTCAGATAGGTGCATTATTACCCAAAAACCTCATCCATATAGTGTTGGATAATGAGGTCTACGGCTCTACGGGCAACCAGCCCACCGTTTCATCCCAAGTCCGTTTGGAAGATATAGCTAAATCGTCTGGCTATTCGAAGGTAGTGAAAGTAACTGAACGAAGGACATTTGAGGCGACATTAAAGAGGTGCCTTAAGACGCATGGCCCATCCTTTATTCTTGCCAAGATAAGGGCCGACAACATGGCCGATGGTCTGGGCAGGGTGACGCACAGCCCTATAGAGATAAAGGAGAGATTTATGGGCAGTATAAATGGAGAGGAATGAAATTGAAGAAGCTGGTACTGCTAAACCCGGGTCCCGTAAACACCTCCGATAGGGTACGCAACGCCCTGCTTCGAGGAGACATATGTCACAGGGAAGATGATTTCTCCAGGATTCAGCGTAACGTCAGAGAGATGCTGACCGATACCTTTGCCCAAAATGGCGCCTACACGACAGTCATCTTCACCGGTTCGGGTACCGCTGCAATGGAGGCCGCCATTTCTTCTTCTCTTGGCGAAGGGAAAACCATTTTGGTGGTCAATAATGGGGTATATGGGGAGAGGACATCAAGAATAGCTTCCATATACAAGTTCAACAAGATAGAACTGGCCTATGATTGGAAGAAATCGCCAGACCTGGATGAAATAGAAGGTACGCTTAAGGCCCACCCCGAGGTTGAAGTGGTGGCAGTCGTTCATCATGAGACTTCCACGGGACTTATTAACCCGGTAAAGGAGATAGGTGAGATATGTAGGAGGCACGGGAGAGTTTTTCTAGTAGATTCAATCAGCGGTCTTGGAGGCGAGGAAATAGACCTCGTAAAAGATAATGTAGACATATGTATGGGTTCAGCAAATAAGTGCATACAAGGTCTGCCGGGGCTTTCGTTTGTCATTGTTAAAAAAGAACAGATTGAGAGGATGATGGGTCTTCCGGCACGTTCAATGTATCTTTACATTCCTACCCAGTGGGAGAACCAGGAAAGGGGCAGTACTCCATTCACACCCTCCATCCCAATATTTTACGCCCTGGAGGCAGCCCTTGAGGAGTTGCGCGAAGAGGGTGTTGGTAATAGGATAGCTCGTTACAAGAACGCATCTAGTATTCTCAGGGAAGGTTTTGAGAGACTTGGGCTCAGGCTGTTCCTCCCCGAGATGCTCCTTTCCAACACCATTACAGCCCTTTATCTTCCTGACGGAGTAAGTTATCAAGACCTCCACGACCGCTTGAAAAAAGAGAGGTTTGTCATCTACGCCGGCCAGGCACAACTCAAGGAAGAGATCTTCAGGGTGGCCAACATGGGTGAATTAGCACCTCAGGAATTAACAACTTTTCTAGAGAGCCTGGGGAAAATATTGGGAGAGGTTGGATGCAGGCTATAATACTTGCTGCTGGGGTGGGAAAGAGACTGATGCCCCTAACGAATGAGAAACCCAAATGCCTTATAAAGATAGGTGAGAAAACACTTCTGGCGAGATATCTTGATGTCCTGAGAAGATTGGACATAAAGGATATAACCTTTGTGTTAGGCCACCTGAAGGACATGATTCTTGAAGAGATAAACGCACTTACTAAGAATAAAGAATTTCGATTTCACTACCTAATTAACGAAGGCTACAAGTGGGGTAGTATTACATCCCTATGGGTAGCGAGAGAGATGTTAGGAGAAGACACACTTATTATGGACGCAGATGTACTCTTTCACCCTGCACTTCTTAAGAGATTAGTGCGATCGCCCAAGGCTAGCTGCTTTTTGATGGATGAAGATTTTACCGACTCAGGGGAAGAAATGAAACTCTTTGTCCAGGGTGATAGGGTAGTAGCTATCTCTAAAAATAACACAGTAAAGTCTCAGTGCGTTGGGGAGGGCGTGGGTTTTCTAAAGCTATCAGCAGAGCATGGCCTTATACTCAAGAGAGTGATGGAAGACCTTATAAAAGAGGGCAGGTTGGACGCAGAGTATGAGGAGGCACTTGATAGGTGCCTCGGCCACTGCAATATAGGCTTCGAGCGGGTTGAAGGACTCCCGTGGATAGAGATAGATTTCGCTGAAGATATAGAGCGTGCCGAAAGGGAGATATTGCCAAGACTTGGGGAATCCAAAACATAAAGTCATGAAGACCAGCCGTCATGACTAATGTAGCATTAATCCTTGTAACAGACCCACAGAAATCCCTCGAGGACCATTTGGGCATACCGCTCCTCAAGCGCACCGTGCTCTCTGCACAGGAGGGCGGCATAGAGAAATTCATAATAGTTGCTGAGGACGCAAGGGAAAGGCTCAGTACGCTTCTGTCTGGAGACGATAGGGTACGTTCCACTATCCATTGGTCTGACGGTGACAACCTGTCAGACCAGCTCAAGGGGAGGCTTTCTGAATCCATTATGATTATCAAGGCAGAGGCTGTCTTTGATTCGGACCTTATAGAAAAGATGGACCTGCTGGAACTTGGCGATGCGGCTGCCTGCATAGCTGTACGTAAGGGGGTAAAGGGGTCTGGGGCCGGACAATGCACCATCAAGTTGAGTGGAGACGATGTGGTAGACTGTAGTGTCCAATCCTCGACAGAGGCGAGTCCGCCATTCGTTGGACGTGACCCTTATCGGACAGACGGAAACCGGAGCCACGATGCTACAATAGACGCTCAGACAGCGGGACTTATCCTGGCAAGGCCTGATGCATCAAAAGGTATTGCAGTAAAGGTCGCCAATGGTCATATAGACCTTTGTAACATTGTGGAAGGCCTACTCAGTGTAGGGAAAGTCAGGGCCATTGACGTTACAAACGAGCTGTGCATGGAAATAACCTCCCGAGAGACCGTGCAGGAGTCCAAGAAGAAAATGTACAAACTCCTTGGACTGGCAACCGACAGCCCCTTCTCTGTTCATGTTAATCGTAAACTCTCAAGATTGGTGAGCGGGGTCCTGATAAGATTCCCCATAACGCCAAATCAGATTACCTTGCTTAGCTTTTTTACGGGTCTTGTGGCCTGCTGGTTCTTTTTGCAGGGCGGATACCGGTATTCTGTGCTTGGGGCAATGGTCTTCTATGCCTCGGTAATTCTAGACCTCTCTGATGGTGAAGTTGCCAGGTTAAAGTTTATGGGCTCAAAGTATGGGGCAGTATTTGACACCATATGTGACAGCATTGTCTATAGCGGTGTTATGTTTTGTATGGCACTGGCAATACACAGAAGTACCCACATGCCAAATGCTATTACTGTTGGAGCAGTCGCTGCTGGGGCGATGTTTATCTGCTCTAACCTCGATTTTTACCTCCACTTTATGGAAACAGACCGAGAGAAAGACCAACGAAACCCCTTAATGCGGTCATTCGCAAATGAGGACTACTTTCTACTCTCGCTCCTGGGCTTCACGGTCTTTGATAAGCTCTCATGGTATCTTTGGACAGTGGCTGCTGGTACTACTGTGTACATGTTTATGTTAATAGGGAAATTAATGATAAGTAGATTCTCTGGTGAGAAGGCCCAGTAACACCCCTCAACACGACAAAAAATAGGCGTGAAAAAGGCATCCAATGAACAATTCTTCAGGTGCGTATGTCCCCTAGACTGCCCCGATACCTGTGGCATTATTGCCCACGTGAAGGATGGCAGGCTCATAAAGATAGAGGGCGACCCCAATCATCCCATCACCAGGGGGTTCCTATGTCCAAAGATGACAAGGAATTACCCGGATAGGGTTTACAGCCCTGACCGACTCCTCTATCCAATGAAGAGGACCGGGGCCAAGGGTTCTAATAAGTTTAAGCGGATTAGCTGGGATGAGGCAGTCGACACCATTGTCTCCAATTTTAAGAAGTTAATCTCAGAAGACGGCCCGGAGGCAATACTACCCTTTTACGGCTCCGGGACCCTCGGCATCGTCCACGGCAAGCTTGCAGGCAAACGCTTCTTTAATCGTTTGGGAACATTACAGCTAGACCGCACCATCTGTACCAAGGCAGGCCGCATAGGCTACTTGTACACCATGGGCAGTTCCGAGGGCGCTGACCCCAGGGGAATACCACAGTCCAGGCTCATCATATCCTGGGGCACCAATACCTTCTCTACCAATTTACACCAACTGCCACTGATCAGTGAGGCCAGAAGACGTGGGGCCAAATATGTGGTAATAAACCCCTTCATGGTGAAGGGGGCTGCGGTGGCCGATACGTTTATACAACCTCGCCCCGGGAGTGACGCTGCCCTTGCCCTTGGTATGATGCATGTAATTATAAGAGAAGAACTCTATGACAAGGACTTTGTGGACAAACATACCTTTGGTTTTGGTATGTTATGTCAAAGAGTGGAGGAGTATCCACCCAAGAGGGTGGAGAAGCTCACGGACGTTGAGGCCGAGGTGATAGTTGAGCTTGCAAGGCTATATGCCAGGGAGACACCGTCTTTTATCTACGTGGGTTCAGGCATGCAGCACCATACAAACGGTGGGATGACAGTGCGGACCATTGCCTGTCTGCCAGCGCTGGTGGGGGCGTGGGGTCGTATTGGTGGCGGGATGTTTTTCCCAACAAGTACCGTCTTTCCCGTGAGCTGGGACGAGTTAGAGGGCAACGAACTGAGGCCCAGTTCCCCCTCGTGCTTCAATATGAACCGTCTAGGCGATATATTACTCGACGGCAAGCCAAAAACACGTGCACTATATGTCTTTAACGCCAATCCCCTAGCGGTTCTCTTCAACCAGAAAAGGCTCATCAAAGGTCTCGAAAGGCAAGACCTATTTACCGTTGTACACGAGCAGTTCCTTACTGATACGGCACATTATGCGGATGTCTTGCTTCCGGCCACTACCCAGTTTGAGCAGGTCGACCTCCATGCCTCCTACTTCCATTTGAGTCTCCAACTCAACCAGCAGGCCATAGAGCCTGTCGGAGAATGCAGGTCTAATCTAGATACATTCAACACACTGGCCCAAGCCATGGGGTTTAAGGAGAGATATTTTGGCCAGTCAAGCTGGGATGTGATAGGGGAGGTCCTAGACACTAACCACCCAACCCTTGAGGGTATTACCCTCGACCGCCTTAAGAAAGAAGGCTACGTGCCCATAAATATGCCTGACACACCCACGGGTGAACCCTATGTGCCATTTCGCAATGGCGTTTTCCATAATCCGTCAGGTAAGATAGAGTTTTATTCAAGCAGGATGAAGACAGATAGTTACGATCCCCTTCCAGCATATATAGCCCCTGGTGAGGGGCCTGAGTCCACACCTGAGCTTTACAGACACTATCCCATATATTTTCTTACACCGTCAGCTCACTCATGCCTAAACTCAAACTTCGCAGACAGCCCCCATGCACAGAAGGCTGACGAAAGGCCTACTCTGATATTGCACCCCGAAGACGCAACGGCAAGGGGTATAAGCACCGGGGACATGGTAAAGATATTTAACGACCGTGGGTCGTGCATCCTATGGGCCCTGGTTGCGGATAAGGTAAGGCCTGGCGTGGCCGTTAGTTGTGGACAGTGGTGGAGTACTAGATGTCCCGGCGGCGCTAACACGAATCACACCACCCCGGACCATCTTGCAGACATGGGAGGAGGCTCAGCCTTTAACACAAACCTTGTGCAGATAGAAAAGGTTGCGTAGGGACAGCTTCACCAAACAGTGGTGGGCTGTCAAAATCACGATTTTTGGGGTAGCAAGAGCTACTAGTGCCGAAGCAAAGATGGGTGGCCCAGGGCTTTAGCCCTGGGCATAGCTCCACAGATGTTAATCCCTGCAGGGCTGAAGCCCTGCAGCACCCCATTATTAATGCCAAAGCGCAGGGAAAGGATAAGCTGGCATGGTGACATTCAAGAAATACTCACCCCCCGACCAGGGAGAGGTAATAACTCTGGTAGATGGAAAACTTGAGGTGCCGGATAACCCTGTCATCCCATTTATCGAGGGAGATGGTATTGGGCCGGATATAATGTCCACCGCAAGACGGGTGCTGGATGCCGCAGTAGAGACCGCCTATGGCAGCAAGAGGAATATTGCCTGGTACGAGATTTTTGCGGGCTCTAAGGCCCAGGAGAGATTTGGGGAGTTGATACCAGAAGACACCTTCGAGGCGATACGCCATTTCCACGCGACGCTAAAAGGCCCCCTCAGCACGCCCATAGGCAAGGGCTTCAAGTCCCTAAACGTTACACTCCGCCAGGTGCTGGACCTCTATGCCTGCGTTAGGCCGGTGCGCTACATTGCTGGGACGCCCAGTCCGGTAAGACACCCTGAGAGAGTAAACATGGTTATATTCAGGGAAAACACGGAAGACGTCTATGCAGGGATAGAATGGCCCCAGGGCAGTAAGGAGGCACGTCAGATAATAGAGATGCTTGGTAAGGAGTTAAACGTAAATATCCCGGAAGACTCTGGCATTGGTATAAAGCCAATCTCTGTAAGGCGTACAAAGAGGCTGATGCGAAAGGCACTGGATTATGTCCTGACACATAAGCGAAAGTCCGTGATTATAGTGCATAAAGGCAACATCATGAAGTATACCGAGGGCGCCTTCCGCAATTGGGCCTATGAACTGGCCGGGGAGGAGTACGGGCACTGCACCATTACAGAGAAACAGCTCATGGAGGATTATAATGGGAAGCAGCCCGAAGATAAAATAGTTGTCAGAGACAAACTGGCAGACGACATGTTCAGGTTTGTTCTTATGAGACCGGAGGAATGTGATGTACTGGTTATGCCTAACCTTAATGGAGACTATCTCTCCGATGCCTGCAACGCCCAGGTGGGAGGGGTAGGTCTCGCACCCTCGGCGAATCTTTCAGATACCATGGGCGTCTTCGAGTCTGCACACGGTTCTGCACCAAAATATGCCGGCCAGAACAAGGTAAACCCATGTGCCCTTATACTGGCGGGCGTGATGTTATTGGAACATATCGGCTGGGACGAGGCGGCTAAGTGTGTTGTATCTGCCATAGGAAAGACCATCTCACAAAAGAAGGTTACTTACGACCTTGCCCGACAGTTAGAAGGTGCGGTTAAGGTATCCACCTCGGGATTCGGGGACGAGGTAATTGGAAATATGCCCTAATGTGCCTATATAGGGCAAATCATGCCGTGAACCATACCTGGGGCTTGCCCGAACTATAAGCAAAACACGACTCTGACATAACAGGCCCACGCTTCAGCGTGTCTTCAATACTTATCAGCTTGCAATTCGCGTATTTATAGGATATCATGTTATGTTTAAAATCCGCTTCGCGATTCTCTTCCTATTAGGGGTTCCTCGTATGACGTCAAGTCCAGGTATTGAGCGGGTGCAGGAGGCTGGGGCAATACACCACGGCCAGGGGAGGTACGAGGTGTTTGACCATCCCCAGGAAGGTTTAGATAGACTCAAGACATTTCTTGATGAGCAGAAACTACCCTTCAGCTTCCACGCTCCTCTGTTTAGACCCCACTATTTTCCGTACAGTGGAGTGACAAGTTTTTTCATAAACGATGACGATGAAAAACGGAGACTCTCCTTCGAACTGATTGAGCAATCGGCCTGGGAGGCCCGGGAGTGGGGGGCAGAATACATGGTTTGCCACCTTACGTGGAGGGAAGACACCAAAGAGGAGGGGAAGGCATGGCGCTTGGCCTACCAGGGCACAGAGTGGCTCTCAGAACTGGCTGACTCCACGGGCGTGCCAATACACATCGAGTTTGCGGGCTACGCTGGAGCATTTTATAAGCCAGAACATCTGGTGGAGGTTATATCGAAGTATCCGAATCTTGGTATCTGCATAGACACGGGACACGCATTTATATGCTCGCAACTATGGGGACGTAATTATCTAAATGACGTTGAGACAATGGCCCCATATGCACGGTCTATGCACCTATGGAATACAAAGGGCCTTGAGCACTGGAAGAAATCCGGTCACGTACCCCTGCACCCGTCACAGAGTCCAGGTGAGGGATGGGTGGATATAGTAAAGACGCTGGAGGTAGTTATTGGCCGCAATAAAGATTTGAGGTTAATCCATGAGTACCGGGTGGGCGGCATGGATGATGGGATAAAAGAAGGGTTTGATTGGATCCGAGAAACAGTGGAGAGATTCAGGGGACTGAACTTCGCATGAAGAGGGATTTCAGGGTATTACTCGTTAATTGTAACACCATGATGGACACCCTTATTACGGCGGGGGTAAGTATCCTTGCTGCCTGTCTGAAGAGGGAGGGAATAGAGGTCAAGTTGTTTGATACCACCTTTTATAAGACGGCCGATAGAACTGGTGATGAGGCAAGGGCATACACTCTCCAGGTGAAGAAGACCGATTTCAAGGACCTTGGTATCGTTCCAAAGGAGACAGACGTTATAGAAGATTTTAAGAAGGAGGTCGAGGCATATAAACCCGACCTTATCGGTCTTTCCTGCATAGAAGTGACATACAAACTGGGCATTGAGATGCTTCAAGCGGTAAGGCATGCTGATATTCCCACAATTGTTGGAGGGGTATATGCCACGTTTTCTCCCCACATAGTCGTCAGAGAGGACTGTGTGGACATGGTGTGTGTCGGTGAAGGAGAGTTGGCCCTTACTGAGCTCTGTAAGAAGATGCGAGACGGTAAGGACATTACAAACATTCAGAACATCTGGGTTAAGAAGGACGGCTTGCTTTATAAAAACGAACTCCGGCGTCCCATAAACATGAGGGAGCTCCCCTTCCAGGACTGGACCGTTTACGACAAACAGAGATTCTGGAAGCCCATGGGGGGCAAGATATCTGTTACCGGGACCTTTGAGATGAACAGGGGATGCCCCTACAGCTGTACATTCTGTGTGAATTCTGGTTTTAACAAGCTGTACAGGAATATAGGAGGTTACTATCGTGAACAAGATATACCGAGACTCATTGAGGAGATGCTCGGAAAGAAGGAACAATATAATCTGCAGTTTCTATATCTTGTAGCGGAAAGTTTTCTTACTACGTCAAAAAAGCGAGTAGCTGAGTTTGTAAGGCTCTACCCGCAGGTGGGACTACCCTTTTGGATAGAGGCAAGGCCCGAATCAATAACAGAAGAGTATGTGGAGATTCTTGAATCTGTAGGTTGCGAGGGCATAAGTATAGGTATCGAAAGCGGCGACGAAAACATACGTAAAAATATCCTGGGAAGGAGCATTTCAAACGAAACGACTATAAAGGCCTTTAAGATATTTGAGAATGGTAAAATCCGTGTTAGTGCAAACAACATAATAGGCTTCCCGACGGAGACGAGGGAGAATATATTTGATACTATAGAACTAAACAGACAGATAAACACCAATGGGGTTATGGTATCTTTCTTCAGCCCTTACAGGGGGTGCAGTCTCAGGGAGGTCTGTGAGTTGGAGGGATATTTGAAGGAGGAAGATATTGCCAGTGACTATAGATTAGCACCCACGTTGGATATGCCGCAGCTCCCAATGTCAGAGCTTGCGGGACTTCAAAGGACCTTCCCATTGTATGTAAAATTTCCCAAAAGCGAGTGGCCATTAATAAGGATATGCGAAGGCCGAGACCCTGAAGCCGATAGACTCTATAATGAGATATCTCAGATATACACCGAGAAGTTCCTCTGATGCCTATGAAAAGTCTATGGAAGGTAAAGATAGTCTTGCTAGCGGTAGGGCTGGTAGGTTTTGCCTTCCTGCTGTACAAACTGGACGCTCACGCCGTTTATAGAGATATCTCGCAGCTAGGGTGGAATTTCTCCCTTATCCTGATACCGTACGTACTTGTCTTTGCACTGGATACAATTGGATGGAGGTATGCTTTTCACGACTATATGCCCAGGTTGAACTTCCTGGGTCTTTTCGCTGCACGGATGGCTGGCGAGTCAATTAACTGCATAACACCCTCCGGGTACCTTGGGGGCGAACCCGTCAAGGCGTATCTCTTAAAGAGGTACGACGTTTCGCTCATAGACGGTATGGCATCCGTTGTCATATCCAGGACCATTATGACTATTGCACAGGCCCTGTTTGTTCTCATCGGGGTAGTCGTTGCATTATCAAGGCTCCAGGATACGGGGCTTCTCCTGAGCGTTGCCCTGGGTACGATACTCTTTGGTTTACCCCTCCTATTTCTCATATCAATGAGCAAGAAAAAGGGGTTCTTCATGGCAACTTATAATCTATTGAAGAGGTTCAACATAAAAATACGGTTTATTGAGGAGAGGTTGATGACACTGAAGGAATTGGACGACAACATCTCCCAATTCTATAACACCAATAAAAGGGGCTTTTACCTCTGTTTTCTATTCTACTTCTTGGGCTGGCTTGCAGGTGTAATAGAGGTCTATTTGATTCTGATACTCATAGGCGTTCCGATAGACCCCCTTGGCGCCTTGATAATAGAGTCCCTCTTTACAGTTGCCAGGACAGCGGCATCCTTCATCCCGGGCAGCATAGGTGGTCAGGAGGGGGGGGTAGTGCTCATCTTCCTGGCGCTGCACCTCACCATGCAGGCAGGCATGTCTTTCTGCGTCATAAGACGGATAAGAGAGGCCCTGTGGATAGGAACCGGCCTATTGGTGCTTGCCAGGTGGGAGGAAAGGGCAATGGCGTAAGGACGGGTTGAGACATTGTACGTAAAGTGATAACTCACGGATGGCCTTTGTGGCCATCCGTTTTTGTTAGGGAAAAGCGGTATGTATACACCACAAGGTGGGTGGATTATAGGGCATGTCTCACGTATTATTATGTGCAGGCGAGTCAAATAACCTGCATGGGTGTTAAGTTTGTGCATCGAAGCTGTGCCAAGGTGTGCGGGTATAGCTTGTTTTCTGTTGAAAGGCACTTAAAAAAATGCTCTAATAAATATTAATTGAAGCCTCTGCAAAAGTTTATGAATTACTCCAATTTCCCCCTCCCTTGAGGGGAGGGGGATATGGGGAGGGTGAGTGCCTAATCCATCGAAGTCTACCTGACGTGAGCAGATATGACAATGGTTTATAATCACCCCCTCCCTTCCCTCCCCCATCAAGGGGGAGGGAAAATTGAGCTTGAACTTCATAATATTGAAGTTCTGCAAAGGCTTCATAACTATATTTTTGGGTATTTTTGTGAGGAATATTTCGGTGACTAAGCAAGTTGAAACTCCGCCAAAGATTAACGTAGAGGAGCTGAAATCAGGCGGTTTTATTAAACAAACACAAAAAGACCTCTTCACCGTGCGCCTGAGGGTGCCCGGAGGCAGGATTACCCCCGATAAAATGGCCAAGGTAGCCGAGGTCGCCAGAAGATATAGCCGTATGGGCTACTGCCATCTGAGTTTCAGGCAGTCAATTGAGCTAATTGGGGTACACATAGAGGACTTTGACAAGGTTAGGGCCGAGCTCTCTGAGGCCGGGATAAAGATTGCATCTTGCGGTCCCAGGGTAAGGGTCCCTACGGCCTGTGGTGGCTGTGAGTATAACCCTAATGGGTTGATGGATACCCAGAAGAAGGCACTCGAGGTAGATAGACGCTTCTTTGGCAGCCCATGTCACCACAAGTTTAAGGTCTCGTTCTCCGGCTGTCCCATAGACTGCGCCAGAACCACTGAGATGGACGTGGGCTTTCAGGGGGCAGTAGAGCCTGTGTGGGATGAACCCCTATGCACTGGCTGTACACTCTGCGCAAAGGCATGCCTGGAAGGGGCCATCGTTTCAGACAAAGAGGGCAAGCCCATCTTCGATCCTAAAAAGTGCATCTATTGCGGTGACTGTATCCGTGCCTGCCCCACAAACTCCTGGAGGGCAAACAGAAGGGGCTGGATTGTTAGGGTAGGTGGAAAGCATGGCAGACATCCTATGTTGGCGAAAGAAGTGGTTGAATTCTTGCCAGACGAAAAGGTCCACCACTTCATTGAGAAGACCCTCAAGTGGTATAAAAGAAACGGCAAGCGGAGGGAGAGGATTGGCGTGACCATTGAGAGGGTAGGCCTGGACAAGTTCAAAAAAGAGGTAGTAGAACCTTTTCAGGAGGCCTAGGCTCTTCTATTGTCCCCCTCTCTCTACCATACACCTTGTATGCCTTTTCGTAAGATAAGTCAAGTAGTTTGTAGGGGCGTGATTCATCACGCCCGCATAAGCGGGTTCTATAAATCGAACCCCTACAGCCGGAATGTAACAGATAAAAATGCAGAGGTCTCTATTTAGGTCGTTAAGGGTCTAGAATGAACAAGACGGTAGGAGAGCAGGATACAAGGGCCTGTGTGGGTGCGCCTGTACTGGAGGAGTCCATCCTTCAGTGTGTGGGAAACACACCCATAATAAAATTGAATAAGATTGGCCACATGTGTGAGGGGGTAAGCATATATGCAAAGGCCGAGTGGTTCAATCCGGGCGGGTCAGTTAAAGACCGCCCAGCCCTCAGGATAATCGAGGATGGAGAGAAATCGGGACGCCTAAAAAGGGGCAAGACTATAATAGATTCTACCTCTGGAAACACCGGTATTGCATATGCAATGATTGGGGCCGTAAAGGGTTACCCTGTCACCCTTGTCATGCCCTCCAATATAAGTGAGGAGCGGAAGGCCATTGTAAGCTCTTATGGGGCGAATATAGTATTTACTGACCCTCTAAAGGGGTCTGACGGCGCTATTATCGAGGTGAAAAAGATTGTGGAGGAAAATCCAGAAAAATACTTCTTCGCAGACCAGTACAACAATCCGTCTAACCCCCAGGCACATTATGACACTACAGGGGTAGAGGTCTGGGAACAGACCGGGGGAGAGGCAACCCATTTTGTCGCTGGTCTGGGCACTACTGGTACACTCATGGGCACTGGTAGACGGTTGAAGGAGTTTAATCCAGATATTGAAATAATCGCCGTAGAACCGTCCACACCAATCCACGGCCTGGAAGGTCTTAAGCACATAGATACTGCCATTGTTCCTGGAATATATGACCCAAAGTTCCCAGACCGCAAGCTTACTGTAGATACAGAGGACGCCTACAAGATGGTTAAGGAGTTGGGACAGAAAGAGGGGCTGTTAGTGGGCTATTCTGCTGGTGCAGCCATGAAGGCGGCCCTGGAAGTGGCAAAGGATTTGAAAAGTGGGGTAGTGGTCGCGGTCTTTCCTGATAGTGGAAATAATTATCTGAGCACAAGTTTCTGGAGATATTATTAGCAAGGGGTAAGAGGAATTGTTGCGATTAGGCAAAAGTCTAGTGGACGAGATAAAGTACCTTGCGAGGAAGAGCTACCCTTACGAGTGTGGCGGCTTTCTTGCTGGCAAATTCGGCTCTTGCAAGGAGGTCACTGAAATCTACCCCCTTGAGAACCAGAACAAGAGTACACCAGAGGTGCGTTTTGAGATAGATGCCAAAGAATTTCAAATAGTCGAGGATGAGGCCACCAAAAATGGCCTAGGGCTATTGGTGTTTTATCACTCCCATCCAGACCATCCTGCCCAACCATCGGCCTTTGATACTGAGCGGGCGGCCGGACTTGCACCTTTCTGGCCAGAGCTGTCCTATTTAATCGTATCTATTACGAGGGCTGAGGACTTTGAGTTTGGGTCTTGGGTGTTCAATATGAGTAGCGGGAACTTTGAGAAAGAGGAGTTTGTAATAGTTTTATAGGGGCACGTTGTAACGTACCCCTACCAACACAACCTGTATTATTGGATAAGGGGAACAGATTAATATTTATTATGGTGGAAGATAAACCCAACGATACGATAGACCTCAGAGGTGTGCTCTGCCCCATAAACTTTGTCAAAACAAAGTTGAAACTTGAGGAAATGGAGAGTGGAGAGATACTGGAGATCTTTCTAGACGACGGTGAGCCCATGCGCAGTGTCCCTAGGAGCGTAAAGGAGGAGGGACACAAAATAATCAAGGTTGATAGCCTGGGCAAAGAATACCGGATACTTATAAAGAAGGGCTAGCCTTAGATAGGTGTCATGTCTTTGCCTTCACGCCGAGGTACTCTTTAAAGGATTTGGCGAAGGCACCAATAGTAACGGGCAGGAGGGCAAACTGTAGCCTTGGACTAAGGAGTTCCATAAATATCTCTTTGTACGGTGCGTCTCCGGTTACCAACTTCCAGAGACCATCGTTTATCTGCTTTGTAACCCACCGCTCCCGGTGTATCTCGGCGTAGCTCATCCTCTCAGATAAATAGTGCTCACGGTATGCAAAGAGGCCGAAGAGCTTAAACATAACCTTGGCATAGAGGTTGTCCCTAGCGAATATGTGACACGCGGGTTCGTAGTAACCCCTCCTGAAGGCCTCTTTCGATACTCCCCGTCGGAAGGCCGTATCGGCAGCCAGTTGCGCCACCATAAAGGCAGACTCAATACCGTTTTTGTAGGACCTGGAGACCCCGGCATCACCGATTATGACCAGCCTATCGGTGTAGGGTTGTGCTGGAGTACTGACAGAGATTTTTGGAAAGCATGTACAACAGGAATTCTTTAATACATCCGGTCCCTGGGGCAGGAGCCTAAGGAGTGCTGGATGGCTCAGGAACTGCTTTACCTGTGGGGTACTTATGTCCTTTCTCCCTACAATGGCTACAGTAAGATAGTCGCCCCTCGGTGTGAGGGATGCAAACTCTATTTCCTTCATGCCCATGGCAAAGACGTGGATGATGTTGGTATCCTGCTTTTTGGTCACAAACTCTTTATCCAGATCGGCCTCTATTATACAGGTGCGTATGGTGCGAGGCGGAACGTAACCAAAATACATCTTTTCAAATATTTCCATAGTGGGTGTGTTAACCCCAAACGCACCCACTACTAAGTCTACATGTAGCTCTCGTGCGTCACGGCCATAAACTACGGTGGCCTTGTCCTCAGGTCTTTGGGGCAGTATAACGTCTTTGACCTCTTCATGAATTACATTTGCGCCACGCTCCTTTGCCGTTGTCAACATAAAGTTGTCGAAGCTTACATCATGTTCAAAATGTGAATGTGCCGGGCCGGCACCCCGAAATACGGTCACTATCCGCGGCCTGTGACCGGGCTCAGGGTGCTGGAGAGATATCCGGTCTTCTTGTGTCATGAAGTGGTAGCCCTCTATCTCCGTCTGTATGCACCTCTCGGGTATAGTAATGCCTATGCTGTCGAGCTTCTTCAGTAGGTTCTCGGCCAGCACCCCTACACTCATATTACAACCCGCCTTGACGGGCCTTGAGAAATCCCTCTTTTCAAATATGGTTATGGAAACATCCAGCCCTAGCTCCCTAGCCAGACGATTTGCAAAGTTCGCAAAGAAGCAACCCGCCGGGCCTCCCCCTACGATTGCTATCTGTGACCCGTTTTTAAGATATGTGTTGCTGTTTTCCATTTCTTGCTCTATCAGCGGCCATGCCGCTTAGAGGCGTTATTGTTAGCTCTTTTCCTCCACCTCTCGAGTCTTGCCCTTATCTCAGATTCGACACCAACTTGTTTTGGTTCGTAGTAGCACCTTTTTTGAGGGGTGTATTCCTGCTCTACCCATTGGTCTTTGTAGTTGTGGGGGTATTTGTAGCCCTTACCGTGGCCTAGTTTTGATGCACCTGGATAGCTGGCGTCCCTGAGGTGTTTTGGTACGGCCATGGTTCTCTCCTTCCGTACGTCATCTAACGCCTTCTCTATGGCCAGGTAAGCTGCGTTACTCTTTGGAGCACATGCCACGTATGTGACGGCCTGTGCAAGGGGTATCCTGGCCTCGGGCATGCCCACGAACTCTAAGGCACCAAGGGCGGCATTGGCAAGAACTAGGGCCATGGGGTCTGCGTTCCCAACATCTTCAGCGGCAAGGATTACTACCCTGCGTGCTATAAAGCGGGCATCTTCCCCAGCTTCTATCATCTTAGCCATCCAGTAGAGGGCAGCGTCAGGGTCTCCGCCGCGCATGCCCTTTATGAAGGCGGATGCAGCATCGTAGTGGGCATCCCCGTCTCTGTCGTAAACAATAGCCTTCTTACGGATGGATTCCTCAGCCACCTCAATGGTGTAGTGGATGGTACTATCGGGGTCAGGCTCAGCAGATAGCACACCTACCTCAAGGGCATTGAGGGCTCGGCGGGCATCTCCCTCTGACATCTCGGCCAGATGTTCTAAGGCGTCCTTTTCTATCTCTACCTTGAAGTTACCCAATCCCCGTTCCTTGTCGCTGAGTGCCCTCTTAAGCAGCAATTTTATATCACCTTTCGAGAGGGGTTCGAACTGGAATATCTGAGAGCGGGAGACGAGAGGGGAATTGATGGCAAAGAAGGGGTTATGCACAGTAGCGCCTATAAGTATAACGGTCCCTTTCTCCACATCCGGCAACAATATGTCCTGTTGAGTTCGATTAAAGTGGTGCAGCTCATCGACAAAGAGGATGGTCCTCTTCTTTAGCCTAAATTGTCTTTCCCTTGCCTCGGCAATGATTCGACGAATGTCCTTCACACTGGAGGTGGTAGCGTTTATCTCTTCGAAATGGGCCTTGGTGGTATTTGCTATTATGTGTGCCAGTGCAGTTTTTCCCGTGCCTGGAGGGCCATAGAAGAGGAGTGAGCTCAATCTGTCTGCCTTTAGCGCACGCCTCAGCAGTTTGTTGGGTCCAAAGAAGTGTGACTGCCCTACAAAATCATCTGTCTTCTTGGGGCGCATCCTTATGGCGAGAGGGGCGTTGGGAGGTATATTGTCTTTTGTGGCCTTGCTAAGGTCAAACAGTTCCATGCTTACTGCCTGAGGTTAGTGTTCCCATGACGTGGGCCATAAAAAAAAGCTCCAACCTGCCGTGAGAGGTGTTGTTCGAGAACCCGCATTTAATGTGGGAACCGCCAAGAAGGCTTTACAGTTGGCCTTTAGTGGCCTCTGCGCCGCCTTCTGAACCAAGCCCCCTTGGTTTGAAGTGTCGGTTCAAACCCAACGCCCTTCGCACCACGTACAGGTCAGAGCTTTCTAATGGAATTTTACCAGATTGTATATGCCAATGCAAGCGTTTTGCACGGGAATCTGGCCTGAGAGCAGACTCTTGCCTTGAAAACGGCCAGCTCCACTTCGCGCTGGCACATTTCTACAGTGGTACAGACGCCTTTAGCAAAAGGCGTTGCTTTTTTGCCTATAACTGGATAAAATACCCCTTGTTCCTAATGACCTTTACAGAGACGTTCTCGGGCACTAGAGATATGCAAGAGCCTATACATCTAGCTGTCCTTCTCTCCGGCACTGGTAGAACCCTACAAAATCTTATTGATAAAATAGAGCAGGGTTTATTAAATGCCAAGATAAGGGTGGTTGTCAGTAGCCGTGCAGATGCCTTTGGCTTGCAAAGGGCGAAAAAGCACAATATACCTACAGTTGTGGTAGAAAGAAAGAGATACAAGGGTGTAGAGGAATTCAGTAATGAAATTACTACCCAGCTGGATAAATATGAGGTAGACCTGGTAATTATGGCGGGGTTTAATTGCCTGTACAAGATTCCGGACAAATACGGGGGCAGGGTCATGAACATCCATCCAGCCTTGATACCTTCATTCTGCGGAAAGAACTACTGGGGTGAGAAAGTACATAAAGCAGTGCTTGACTCTGGGGTCAAGGTCTCAGGCTGCACTGTACATTTTGCAGATAATACCTATGACAACGGACCCATTATCCTACAGCGAGTTGTACCTGTCATTAATGGAGACACGCCAGAGTCTTTGGCAAAGAGGGTCTTCAAAGAGGAATGTTTGGCCTATCCGGAGGCTATACGTCTATTCCAACAGGGCAGGCTCAAAATAGAGTGCAGAAGGGTTAGCATCCTTCCCTAGGCATGTATACCTACGAAAAAAAGGTTCTACGTAACGGACTCCGTGTGCTTTATATACGCATGCCACATGTCCATTCAATCGTGATGGCGGCATACATAGGCATTGGGTCCCGTTATGAGGAGGATGAGAAGCTCGGCCTCTCTCACCTCCTTGAGCACATGCTTTTTAGGGGCCCCACGGGCTTCAAGGATTCGCTTGAGTTGCTACAGGCGGTGGATGATATCGGTGGCGAGATAGATGCATATACTTCTCCCGAGCATTCTGCCATACTAATACAGGTACACAAGAAGCACAGTAAGAGGGCACTTGAAATGCTGGGAAGTATACTCTTAGGTGGAAACTTCAGAGAAGGAGATATATATACCGAAAAACATATCATTCAGGAAGAGATAAACCAATTTATGGACAATAAGGGCGATTATGTATGTATTGACGACATATCTTATAATCTTATGTGGAAGACTGGTTCGCTAAACTCTGTCTCATTTGGTGACAAAAAAACCATCGCCAATATATCGAAAGCTGATTTGGAGGACTATTATGATAGGTTCTTCGTGCCAGAAAATGTCGTATTATGTATAAGTGGGAATTTTAATAAGGAAAAGGTGCAGAGCTGGGTAGAGGGTGTATTTGGTGGGTTTCGTGGCAAGCTAACTGTAAGTAAACCACCGCTCATAGTAGAACAAAAGGCTCCAAAATGCATCTTTAAAAAGATTTCGTCGCAGACAACCCGCTTCAAACTTTGTCACAAGGCCTATCCATATAAGCACCCTGATGTCCTGACAACACTTCTTATTGCCGATGTATTGGGAGGGGGTATAGGCTCTAGACTGCCCTCCTACGTAAGGGAACGCTTGGGGCTGGTTTACGAGATTGCCACCTACCCAACACTCTTTTCAGACGTAGGTTCAGTTGACATATATACATCTACAAAAAAGACTAACTTTGAGAAAACTGTAACGGCCGTAATGGACGAGGTCAATAAACTTGTAGAGAGTGGCGTCTCGCAAGACGAACTCAGGCGCACAGAGGAGAGGGTTTATAGCCAAATGCAGTTTACTATGGATAGTCCACTGGCCATGGCTAACTGGTTTGGGGCGGAAGAGTTGTTAATAAAGCCTGCGGAACCGGATAGACCTGAGATTCAGGCACAAAAGGTACACAATGTAACACCAGAAGAGGTTTCTAGGGTAATACGAGAGGTATTTGTACCAGAGAGGCGCAATTTGGTGGTGGTGGGCCCAATCGGTTTGTGGGAGAGAAAAAGGGTGAGGAAGCTACTCGAGGGATAGTTTGCTCAAGAACGCACTTGACGCTGGTCTTCAAGGCGGGCTGTCAGATCTTTTACTAGTGTATCAAGGAATTCTGATACCTGTTCCCTTGTCTTTAGTTTGCAAGTGTCCCACAGGGCAGTAAATTCCTGGTTAAAGGCCTTTACCAGGCCCGGGTTCCTGGAGACAAAAAAGCAGGTCTCTCCGTTAAGTATAAGCCTCTTCCCGTATATCGCGAAGGATATTTTAGGCGGTTGCTCTACGATTCGTATCTCCAAGCTGTCTTTGTATTTGCCTATTCTTTCGATTATCAGTTCTAACTGACTTATCCTTTCCTCACAAGGTATTTCATTACATTTACCTTCTCCTTTGGAATAACCGATTATACTAGGCATGTAACAGATCTCTTTACTAACATATCCACCGGATTCAAACAGTTCCACCCTCTTTTTCCAGTCACTGATATGTTCACGGCTGCTAGGATGCCCTCTTTGTTCTTCCAGGACTATATTAGACAATTTTGTGTGGTGTATACGACTGAAGAAGGGTAGCACTATCTTTCGAAGCCCTACCATCCCAGAGCTACTGTCCCTTATTTCCCGTTCCCACTCATAAATAATTTTTGATCTCTCCTCTTTAGTAGAAACCATTAGTACTCGATCTTCGGTCTCAAATATACTATCTATGCTCACACCAAATACGGTAGCTATGTTATAAAGGACATTTGCCTTAGGACTTCTCAGCCCTTTTTCATATTCGTATAAACTCTGGACTCTAGTTATATTCACCTTCTGGCTGAATTCTTGTGCAGTAAGCCCAGTTTTCTCCCTTAGCTTCTTTATATTCCTACCAATATCCTTTACCAATTGGTTGTCTGATTGCAGGTTCTCAACCAACGTTTAGTCCCTCCAGGTCTTAGAACGTCCTTACTCTAACCATCAACATTGACCGATGCCCTTTCTTATTTCTTCCAGCAAGTCTTCCTTGGCGAAGGGTTTCTCCAAATATGACACATGCCCTAGCGCCTTTGTACAAGCATAAGCTTCTTTCTTGAATACGCTTACAAATATTACTGGTACCTCTTTATACATGGGAGACTTTCTGAGAAGTGCGAAAAGACGGTCCCCCGTCGGTTCTTCCATAATAATATCAAGGATTATTAAGTCAAATCGCTTTTCCTTAATCCTTGTGATACCCTCTTTCCCGCTGGAGACTATTGTGAGATTGTAATCCTCTCCTTTGAGCATCTCTTTGTAAAAGCCCTGTATCTCCTGGTCGTCTTCTACTATGAGTATCTCCTTGGTCATTTGCCCTCCCATTTAAACTACACGGGTAGTGTAAACCTGAAGGTAGCGCCTTTGTTTCGGCCTTTTGATTCGACCCAAATCTCACCTCCATGCCTTTCAATTGTACTCTTGCAAACAAACAGGCCTATCCCGGGGCGGGTGAATCCTCCTGTATCTTCGGTGAAAGGTTCGAACAGCCTACTTATGTACTCATTATTCGTGTCCAGGCCAATTCCAGTGTCACTCACAGAAACCTCAACCTGAGACGGAAGGGTCCGAACAGAGACCCTCACGTGGCCTTTATCAGTGAACTTTAGTGCATTGCCCAGGAGGTTTATTAACGCATTGTATATCTTTTGGCTGTCCCCTGGTACGGTGGGTATATCCTTTGGTAGGGAGCTTACCAGCTCAATGCCTTTCCTTTCTGCCTCCCCTTGAACCTCCTTAAGGGCGCATGAGACTAATTCTCCCAATATGACATTGTCCTTTTTTAACTTAGCGTGGCAATAATTGAGGCTAAAGAGGTCCAATGTATTTTGCACGTTATGTTTGAGTCTGTGGATGCTGCTAATAAGGGTGTCGTAGACCTCCGCTCTTTTCTGTGCATCCTTGTTGTCGTTCGCCTTAAAGACCTTTTCGTGAAGACGAAGACTCATTTCCATTTTGGCAAGGGGCGATCTAAGCTCATGAGACAAATATCTTATAAGGGAGTCACCAGGACCGAATATCTTATTTTTGGCCATTTAGAGACCCTCGGGAAAGGTTGTGTCAAGGAACATGTTAACAGGCCAAACGGCAAAAATCAACACATGCTGAATCAACGGTTCAAGAAGACATGTGGCTTCTGAAATCTACCAAAAAAGAAAGGGAGCAGTCATATAGAAGACGCATCCTCTATATACTGTCCCTTCCCCCCCGCACCAAATAGCGGGGTAAAACGATCCGTACTTTTCAGGGCGCTCAGAGGGCCTTCATGAACTCCACTATGTCTTGGAGCTCTTGCTGACTCAGGTGGGA